>JANORJ010000348.1:0-3864 GCA_031415255.1 Chitinophagaceae bacterium
TCACCTAACATAAGGTTAAGGGCTATCCGTAGATATTGGTAGATATGCTTTGTTATCCTGCATAAAAAAACGAATGCTAAGGGCTACTATATTTTCTTTGTGTTCTTTTGTGGAAAGCCAGGCAATCGTAAGTGGATAAAAAACCATTCCATCATACGTATAATTGATAATGGCACCCGATTGTTCATCGCCTTTAGTCAGATCTTTTAAATCCGACACGGCAAAACCTTTTTTAAACTTACGGTTTAATTTTTCAAATTCCTGCTTTATACTTTTCAGCCCCTCTTCTCCCGGTGGGGCATAGCCAATCAATTGATATATAAAATAGGGATAGGTTCGCAGACTATCAATGTATTCTTCCCGTTCAGCTAAAACTATTTTGCAATGAGTGGAGGGAAAGAAAAAAGGAGAATAGGAGGAGTAAACCCCCTGCAGGTGAAACAGCGTTGAATCTGTTTTTTTGCTAATAGTTTTTTCTTTAAGGGCCGGGTCGCTGATAAGGCTATTAAGAAATTGGCTGAATGATGTTTTAAATGGATTAGTACGGAAATAGTCTTCTGCCACATTCTGTAGCAATTGCGGACAGACCGTTTGCCAGGTAAATAAAAAAATAATAAACAACTTTATTTTCATAATTATCTTAACGCTTAAGAACTGTTTATTCCTGTAACGAAATGAATGATGTCCTTGTTAAAAAATCTGTTTCACCCATCTGATTATAGCCACATCCCAACTCAGCATTTTAAAAGCTGTATAAAAGAGAATAACGGCAAATATTTTCTTCAGCGTAGCCTGGTCTATTGCTATGGCCATTTTGCTGCCAAAGAAAGCACCCACAATAAATCCTGCACCCAGTAAACCAACAATTTTTAAATCAATCGGTGTACCGGCTTTTTGACATTGATGATAATAATATAGCGATGCAAGAATAACAACAGGTAATGTAAGCACTGCCAATGAAGTGCCTTGCGCCTGGTGCTGTGTATAGTTCATTAAAAAAACTAATGCCGGCACCATGATGATGCCGCCACCAACACCCACCAATCCGCTGAGCATACCGGCGGCAAGCCCAATCAGCAATGCTGTTATTATTAGTTGTGTTGTCATAATATGTTTTTGGTTGGTGTTCATCAGTTATTTCGGAAAAGTTTCTTTGTACAAGGTGATTGCTTCATTGATAATACGGTAAGCAATTAGCTGATCCTGAAAGTTATCAATGGCCACTTTTTTATTTTCCAGCACTTTATATTGTTCAAAGAAATTTCTAAGCTCCAGTAAAAAATGATGCGGCAGTTCTTCCATTCTGCTAATGTGATTGACAGAGGGATCTTTCCCTGCCACGGCAATTATTTTATCATCCACTTGTCCGCTGTCTATCATTTGCATATTGCCGATTACATTAGCCTCTACCAGACAAAGCGATTGAATAGGCTGCGAACAAAGTACCAGAATGTCTAACGGGTCGCCATCATGCCCCAGTGTTTGCGGAATAAAACCATAGTTGATGGGATATTGAAACGAAGAATAAATTACTCTGTCTAACTTGAGAAGCCCCGTTGTTTTATCTACTTCATATTTAGACCGGGAACCTTGCGGAATTTCAATAAGTGCATTTACCTGCTCGGGAGCTTTTTCTCCGTAATGGGCACCATGCCAGGGATGTTTTACTGTTTGCATTGTATATAAGTTTCAACGTTTCATTTTGTTATTCGCATGCCCAAATAAGTAGCCAGTAAACCTAACACAACGCTGGCTGCAACGTAGGAGAAAAATAAAGCCAGCTTTTCTTCTTTTATCAATCCAATGCCTTCTACTGTAAATGCGGAGAAAGTAGTGAAACCGCCACAGAGGCCGGTTATCAAAAATAATTTCCAACTTTCATTGCTGTCAAATGATTTGAAACTTAGCCCCCAGAATAATCCGATTAAAAAGCAACCGATAATGTTCACCGCAAAAGTTCCCCAAGGAAAAGCTTGCATGTAATTTGCTGCAAACCATTTTTGCGTTAAGTAACGGGTTATGCTGCCGATGCCGCCACCTAGGCCCACTAATAAAATGTGTTTAATCATTTAACCGTATCGTTGGTAATTGTTTTAGTTGTAAGGGTGTCCGCATCATGCTGGTATAAATATTTAAAATCAACCAGCCACTTACCGTTCAATTTTAAAACCTTTAATGTGTCATGATCGTTTTTAAAAGTGTTGGAATAAATAACAATCGCTGTTGAATCGTTGACCGATTTCACTTGGTGTACATTAATAGAAGAGGATCGGTAGCCATCTTTTATAGCCTGGTCTGCTCGTTGATAGCTTCTTTCAGCCACATCCATCCAATTGCTGTTGATAGAATCAATAAGAAGATAATTTCTGGCCTCATTAAACTTACCATCTAACGCAGCCCGGATAAAATTCCTTGCGGCATCAATATTATTTTCTGATTTGTTAGCTGTTTGCTTGTCATTGCTCTTGCAGGAATGTAGTAGAAAAAGAAAAAAGAAACCCCCTAATAAAAATGTGTATCTCATATCGCAAAATACAAAAATTTAATTAGGGAAACTGTTAACCTGCAAAATAAAAAAGCACCTCTTTGCAGAAGTGCTTTTGATTGTGACAAGACTTTTTTTATTGTTTCAAATTCTCCATTGATTTCATGGCCTCTTTCATTTTTTCAGGGTCTATTTCTTTCATAAGAGTATCCAGGCCCTGAAGTGCTTTCTTAAGTGTATCGCTGTTCATTAAATCTTTTAGTTTATCTATTCCCCCAGTAGTATCGGCATCGTTCGTTGAGTTGTCGTCAGTTCCGGTTTTACCAGCCTCGTCCATTCCCATTTTCATCAGAGTGGCCATGCTAAAATCAACCTTCCATTCGCCCCCTTCTTTTTTCAATGGGAAATCCTTTACCCCATCATTTTTTGCTTTATTTGTAATTGAAACAGTGGCATTATCGCCATCTATTTTTGCTTCGCCAATCTCAATATTTTTAAAGTCTTCAGCGGGGTCTTCTTTTCCTATTGAATCTTTCATACCCATTTTTTCAGCTGCGTCAATGGCTTTTTTCATCAAATCAAGTGTTCCCTTACTTTCTTTAGTAGCCAGCTTGGCAGCCCCATCCATATCTTTTTTCGACATCCTTTCAAAAAAGGCTGTTACAACTGCTTTAGGATCATTTGCTACTTGTTTGTCTTTACCCTTGCAGCCTGCAACTAAAAGCATTATTGCACTGGCAATAACAAAATAATTGGTAGTTGTTTTTTTCATTGTTTTTGGTTTTTGAAACACAAATGTATGGTTCCTATCGCTTATTTCACCAGCCAAATTGCTGCCGTTTAATCAACCTGCAGTTTTCGTTCAAAAAAATATCATCTGTGGTTACACCGTAAGGCAATGTATCAAGCCGGACGTATTTATTTAAAGCTCCGTTTACTGATTTGTTGAGCGATTTAAAAACAAATTCAGAGCAATACATCACATCATCAGAAAAATAATTAAAATACATATCGAATTTTAAACCTGCTTTGTAGTAGTTATCAACAACCAATTTCAATTTGTCGGTTTCTTCTTTTTTCAGAGAATAGCGGTAGAGACCAAACGCATTATTGTCGATAGGGGTGCAAAAACTATCCAGTAGTTCCCGTTTCAATTTTTGGTCTGGGTTGTAACTACCACCAAGAGCATGATAAACAAATACCGAATCATGTTCTATAAATACCAGACCGCAGTGTGAGAACGAAGTATCTTTTCTGTTCATGCTCCGGGCTACCTGACTTATTTCATCCCGGCCGTTCCTGAAAATTACATCCCCATTCTTTATTAATGACTTGGTACTATCTATCGTTTTATAGGCAACTGCTAACTCAGAAGTAGA
>JANORJ010000349.1:0-2810 GCA_031415255.1 Chitinophagaceae bacterium
GTCCGCTTAATTTAATAGTAACATCAGGCGGTACGTTGGCTTTACTTTTAAAGTCATCAATTTTTAATTGCAGTTCTTTATTAATGGGCCCTACTAATGTTGGGTCAGTTACATTACTCTGCAATTGTATAGTACGTTTTACATTCTTTCTTTTTACACCACCAGTCGTGTTGGTGTAATCAATAGTAGCCACAGCACTCAGCGGAATAGATTTTACCTGCATGGTATTCATATCCATAAAAGTGATACGCATATTGATAAGGTCTGTAATGTTCTGCCGCATCAGGTCATTGTAACGCAATTGAATTTTATATTCATCTTCGCCGTCTTTTATCTTACTCACTTCTTTTCCAAACACAGCTGTTCGTAATTCCATACCTATCTGCCCGGTGCTGATGCCTTCAAACATCGCTTTCTCCCTGTCCACATTAATAGTGATTTCAGGATTGTTTAAATCCACATCTGCCTGCAGGTTCTCAATACCTTTTATCCGGTTTGTGTCTAAATAATTGGATAACTGTGTGGCAACGGATGCAATGTTTTCAAAATTATCTCCCACCACTTCTATATTTACCGGCGGGTCTGTAGGCGGGCCACCATCTTCTTGCGCCACTTCCACATTGGCACCGGGTATTCCCTGCACTGCTTCCCGTATTGCATCTTTATATGGCATGGTTCTTTTGCCATGTCGTTTTTCAAATTCAACAAACGAAACTTGTATTCTGCCTAAGTGTGATTGTACACTTCTGTTATTGTCTCTCGGGTTGTTGGCACTTACCGCCACATTAGTGATAATACTTTCAACAATGCTACCCGGTGTTCCCGGTTTTTCTTTTTCTAATACCTTCTCTACTCGTTTCTCCAACACCTGTGTAATGCTGTCTGTATATTTTACATTGGTACCTACTGGTAATTTTAAATATACATATACAAAATTCGGATCGCCGGCTGGAAAAAAAGTTGATTTATTTCCCCGCAGCATTAATAAGCCGGCAGAAAATATAAACAATCCAAAAAGCGATATGAATGCATAAATTGGTCTTCTACCTACTAATATCCAGCGCAACAGTTTTTCATAACGGTTCATCAGTTTAGGCAACGATCTTTTTTGAAAACGATGAATCAAATCATTCAATACATAAGCATTTAATACCATCAGCATTGCCATCAGCAATAAGAAATTGGCAATACCGTGCATACCCGGCAGGTGCAATAAAATACCAGCCACTACAAATACAAGGAACCATTTATTTCTGAAAATAGCTTTCTTTGGTTTTTCATATTCCTTGCCTTCCGGTTTCATAAAGCTTACTGCAAAAACCGGGTTGAAAAAGAATGCAACAATCAATGAAGCTGCCAGTGTAAGTATCAGCATCGTTGGCAAATAAATCATAAACTTACCAATCAATCCTTTCCAGAAAAGTAAAGGAAAGAACGGAGCCAGTGTAGTAGCTGTTCCTGCTAATACAGGTATGAAAACTTCTCCTGCCGCCTCCTTGGCACTTTTTACAATCGGCACTTTCCCATTATTATATATACGATGGGTATTTTCAATTACCACAATGGCATCATCCACAATAATTCCCAATCCAAACAGTAAGGCAAAGAGTACAATAAAGTTTAACGTAACAGTGGTACCGATAATGTTATCGGCAATCGGTAAAAACAAAAAGGCAACAAACACACTCAACGGCACACTCAATGCCACAAAGAATGCGTTTGTAACACCCATAAAGAACATCAGGATAATTAATACCAAAATAAATCCGATGATGATAGTATTGATCAGTTCATTAAAAGAAGTCTTCGTCTGCTTGCTGGTGTCACCCGTAAACTCCACCCGTAAATCTTTTGGCAGTTCTTCCGCCTTTTGCATTTCGGCTACTATCTCCTTTACCTTATCCGCACAATTAATCAGGTTCTCTCCTGCTCTTTTTACAATATTTAATGTAACTACATTTTTGCCATCTAACCGGGCATAGCTTTCTTTATCTTTAATAGTATCTTTTAATTCGGCAACATCCCTCAAGTAAACCGATGCACCCTGTGCACTGCTTCGTACTACAATATTTTGCAAATCCAATGCACTAGTAAACTGCCCTTTCACTTTCAATGTCCGCTTCATGTTTCCCACTTCTATCAATCCACCGGTAATGTCGTTATTCTCCCGGCTGATAGCATTTTCAATATCCATAAAACTCACCCTTGCAGCCGTCATTTTATAGGGATCCACGTTTACCTGTATCTCTCTTTCTGGTGCACCCACAATTTCTGCCCTTGTCACTTCACTCAGTTCTTCAATCTTGTCCTGCATTTTATCCGCATACACTTTCAGCTTCATCGCATCATAATCGCCACTAATGTTGACGAACATAATCGGCATTTCACTAAAAGCAAATTCCTGTGCATCCGGTTGTGATGTTAAGTCGTTGGGTAAATCAGTTTTTGCTTTATCAATTGCATCTTTTACTTTTTGTTTGGCTAGTTCTGTTTTTACATCCGTATCAAACTCTACTATTATCAAACTGTAATCAGCCTGTGATGTACTTTGTATTTTATTCACCTTGGCACCGCTAATGCCTTTCAATTGTTTTTCAATCGGCCTTGTCACCAGGTTTTCAATATCCTTGGGTGAGTTACCTACATACACTGTAGCAACAGAAATAGTCGGCACCACAATATCCGGGAACTGCTCCTTCGGCATACTGTTGAACTTTATCAATCCGTATAGCGTAATTAGGATAGCAATAATGTAAACAGCTGTTTTGTTGTCAATCGCCCAACTGGTAGGGCCAAACTGTTTGATTTTT
>JANORJ010000350.1:0-2957 GCA_031415255.1 Chitinophagaceae bacterium
GCATTATTCGATGCACTGGTGTATAAATCAAGAAATGCATTGTCGGCAGAACTGGTCCCTTTAAAAAACAAATTACCGTAAACATCTCCAGTAGTTGCAGATGAACCTGTAAGACTTAAAACATAGTTTAACGTACCACCTCCTGTATTTACAGATTCAATAGTTAAGGTGGCTCCAGCATCAATTTTCAATCCGGGTGTTATCAAAGAAACGCTGCTAAGTCTTATTATTCTTGTACCTCCCCCTACTTGGTTTCTCTGCAAATTTACGTTTGCGTTATTAGTGATATATAAAGAAGAAATATCCAAAGTAATAGGCGATGTCAGTACATCCATTTCAACAACAGCAGGAGTCGTATTATCGAAAATAACATCATTGCCTGCGGTGGGAGCAGAAGCTCCGGATCCTCCACCAGATGTAAGTGACCAATTAGCAGTATTCGACCACAGACCTGTTGCACCGCCTACCCAATATCTTGATTGTCCGGTTGCACTGAATGTTGCTATTATGATTACCGCCAGCAATAAATACCACTTCCGCATAGTTTCCATTTTAGGATCAAAAAATAGATAGTCCTGCCAGCAGGATAATGGCATCAGGAATTTCGTAGGGTTGCGGAAGGATTAAAACTAAAGGTATATACTTAGGTGAATCTATGCTATTATCAAATTATGATGAAAGTGTTTGCCAACTTTTTATCCTCATTTACTTCACCATTTCTACTTTGCAATGTAGATGGCTGGAATGAGGTGACAAAAAAAAAATGAGGTGAAATGATTACTTTCTTTTCTCCTGCGGTAGTTTCATATCCGGAAAAAGAGCCGACAACAGCATCAGCACCGAAGCCAGCATCATCAGCCACATACCAGTCATTTTTACAGGACATTCGCCGCCGGAGCAGGCAGCTATTACAAAGAAATTGCGCAACGCCCAGCCAACATTAAGTGCTGTAACTAATAAATTAAGCCGTTTGGCCCAAACCCGTTGAATAAAAGTGCAGAGCAGAAAAAGCACTGAAAGTATAAAATGAAAATAACCGGGCTTGCCGAAATTGGTGCCAGTTGTATCCACCCCACTTACAGTAATATTTCTTGATTCAATAAATACCCAGGGAGTAAAACAACTAACCACTAATAAAACTACAGCAGCCAAGCCAATCCATTTCATGTATCGCATATAAAGAAATTGGGCTGCAAGATAATACATTAGGTCTCTCTAAACTTCCTATATCCCGAACTGTAAGAAGAGAGTTGGGCTTGAGAAAAAAAAACTCCGGACAGTCATAAAAAATTTTATTACTGTCCAGAGTAAAATTAATTAATAGTCCCTTATTGATCACTAACTGTTCATCAATTACAATTTAATTCCCACCGTAAAACTCAACACCCGGTGTTTATTTTTATCATCGGCACTGCTGTTGCTACCGCTTTGAAGTTTGGCCAAACCCAATCCATAGTTTAGCGACAATACAATATTCTTTGTTTCAATACCAGCAAGACCGTTAAATCCATAATCAAACCGCTTAATAATACCATAACCTGCACCTTCTTCATAATCAAATGTAGAAGGATCATCACTGGAAAACTCAATAGCTTTTTCGCTGCTGAATGATGCACCTAAAAATTTCCCATCTACTTTATTTTTTCCTGCTACACCAACTGCAAGGTAAGGACCAGCCCCGGCAAAAAATTTAATAGCACCTGTGGGTGTTTTAAAAACAAAATTAGCCGGTATCTCCACATAATATGGATTAGTAGTAGCCCGGTAATAAGTAGCATCTGTTGTTTCTCCGGATTGTGTTTTAGAACCTTTGCCTGTAAATAAAATACCGGGCTGAAAAGAAAGGAACGGCGCAATTTTTACATCCCCAACAAACCCTACCTGAAAACTGGTGAGCATTTTGGCTTCATCAATATCACCATCATTGGTAATGCTTACATTGGCAAGGTTTACACCAAACTTTAAAACCTGAGATTGTGCGGCTACGCAACTAAATAAAAAAGTGGAAAGAATAATGATTTTGATTTTCATAATTGTACAATTTGATTTAATCCCTGTTTGACAAAAGCCTTGCCAAAAATTAATTTCTTGTAATCAAATTGTCAAAAAAGGACCTTGAAACTAACTTCTCCGCCTAAAATATTTCTATATAAAAAACATTTTATCATAAAAATAATGTCCTCCTGTTTCGATAGTTACCGATGGAGAAGGAATTAGTGTAGTATTTTTACGTTGAAGAACCTCTCTCATGAATTTCCATACACTTTTATCACTGATTCCCGCAAGGCTGCACCTTCCTTGCTGCAATAAAAATAAATGATATCAGCAATAGCTTCCGGCGTTACCCATTTATTAAAATCAGCATCAGGCATCGAAGCTCTGTTTTGTGGAGTATCAATAGTAGAGGGTACAATTACGTTAGTTACCACATTCGTTCCTTTCGCTTCTTCATTCATTAGTTCTGCTAAATTGAAAATAAGAGACTTTCCCAAACCATACGCCACCATTCCTTTACTATTTTTCATATCTGCACCCGGCCGGGAGCCTATCAAAAAAATACGACCACTACCCTGCTTCATCATTTGTGTAAACACCGGCCTTGCCACATTGTAAGCTGTTTCAAAATTTAGTTTGTATTGTTTGGCAATATCCGACGTTTTTGTATTGATAATATTTCCCATTGCAAAACCACCAACTGTCAATACGGCCACATCAATGCTTCCATGTTTTGCCACCATCATATCTGCAAACTGCGCTGCCAATTCTTCCTGCATCAAATCAACAATTGCTGTTTCAAAATTTTTTCCCCGTATATCAATCGTTACTGAATCATTGGGAATGATGGTGCCAGTAACTTAATAATATTTAGCCAGAAATATTTTAATAACGGCTTGTCACAGGATTCCGGAAGCACCGGTTACGATAATTGTTTTCATGATATTTAAGTTTTAAAACTT
>JANORJ010000351.1:0-1862 GCA_031415255.1 Chitinophagaceae bacterium
GTTGCAGCCCTTTTTCTTGCCGCTTTTCTATGGGGGGTTAAGTCAGGCCAGTTTGAAGATGACTACTCTCCTCCTTCCCGTATTCTTTTTGATGACAAACCTGCATCAACCAAAACAAAATAAATAAACCCATTTATGCAAGAAGCAAATCCAGGCATGCAAGTTGAAAAATTTTATTACGATAATAAGATTGTAAAAGCCTTTGGCTACGCCACTGTTGTTTTCGGTATCGTAGGCATGATAGTAGGCTTGTGGGCTGCTATTCAGATGTATTATCCGGCCATTAGTTTGAACTGGGCGCCTACTACATTTGGCCGTCTTCGTCCGTTACATACCAATGCCATCATTTTTGCATTCGTAGGCAATGCTTCATTTGCTGGTATTTATTATTCGTTGCAACGATTATGTAAATCAAGAATGTACAGTGACAAATTAAGCTGGGTTCATTTTTGGGGCTGGCAATTAATAATTGTTGCTGCTGCTATTACGCTGCCACTTGGCCTTAATAACGGTGCTGAGTATGCAGAATTGATTTGGCCGATTGATGTGGCCATTGCTTTAGTATGGATAATATTTGGTATCAACATGTTTGGTACTATTCTGAAAAGAAGGGAAAAACATTTGTATGTAGCCATCTGGTTTTACATCGCTACCTGGGTAACTGTTGCGTTATTACATATCGTTCGTTCTATAGAACTTCCTTATTCTGCCACCGGAAGTTATAGTTGGTATGCCGGTGTGCAAGACGCATTGGTACAATGGTGGTACGGACATAATGCAGTTGCATTCTTCCTCACACACCAGTATTGGGTTTGATGTATTACTTTCTGCCAAAAGCAGCTAACCGACCTGTTTATTCTTACAAACTTTCCATCATCCACTTCTGGGCGTTGATATTTATTTATATCTGGGCAGGGCCGCACCATTTATTATACACTGCATTACCTGACTGGGCACAGTCGTTGGGTATTGTATTCTCAATCATGCTAATTGCACCAAGCTGGGGAGGTATGCTCAATGGTTTGTTTACGCTTCGTGGTGCATGGGACAGAGTAAGAGAAGACCCTGTTTTAAAATTTATGGTGGTGGCTATTACCTGTTATGGTATGGCGACATTCGAAGGGCCATTAATGAGTTTGAAAAGTGTAAATGCTATCTCACACTTTAGCGATTGGACAATCGGGCATGTGCACATTGGTGGATTAGGATGGAATGGCTTTATGGCGTTTGCTATTTTATATTATATGATTCCCAAAATGTGGGGAACAACCTTGTACTCAAAAAAATTAGCGACCAATCACTTTTGGTTAGGCACCATCGGTATCATTATATATGCAGTGCCATTGTATTGGGCAGGGTTTGAACAGAGCCTGATGTGGAAACAGTTTACTCCCGAAGGGCAATTGAAGTTTGACTTTATGCAAACTGTTACCAACATCAAACCCATGTATATTGCCCGGAGTATTGGCGGCTCCATCTATCTGATTGGTGCATTTGTGATGGTCTATAACCTCTATAAAACCATTGCCAAAGGCAAATTTATTCCGAATGAAGCAGCTGAAGCACCTGCATTGGTAAAAGCTGTTTCTGCTAAAAAAGAATACTGGCATCGTGTTATTGAAAGAAAACCGTTGACCATGCTGGTGCTTAGTTTAATTGTTGTTGCTATCGGAGGTTTAGTGCAAATGATTCCAACCTTCCTTGTAAAATCCAATGTACCAACTATTGCCAGCGTAAAACCATACACACCGCTTGAGTTGCAGGGAAGAGATATTTATGTAAAAGAAGGTTGCCATACCTGTCACTCACAAATGATAAGACCTTTCCGGGATGAAGTAGCACGGTACGGTGAATATTCAAAA
>JANORJ010000352.1:0-7813 GCA_031415255.1 Chitinophagaceae bacterium
ATGTATTAAAACATGCGGAGAGAAGCTATCATCCCGGAGAGTAGTACGAACGACTAAAAAACAGTAATTTCCTTTTATAAAAAATATATTACATGAGAAAATATTTTGCCTTCCTGCTTTTTATTACTTCGTTTATTAATTAGGGGGAGCAAAAAATAGTGGCGAAATAGAAAGTTGTTATTACTCACCGGGATGATAGGTCTTTTCAGCATTTTTCAGCACATCTTCTTTGTAAAACAGTACCTCTTTGAACTGACCCTTTGTGTACATTTCTAACTGGTCGGTAAAATGAGACGACAAAGGATTACCACTATTGCCACCGGCCAATAATGATTTGGCTTTCAACTTTTTACCAAACTCCACCGCACAGATAAAACTGTTACCATGATAGCCATATCTTTTATTGGTACCGGTGTAAGAACGGCTGGTATACGAAGGCAATTGCCCCCAAGAGGCTGAAGCAAAAGCAACTGGCAAACTAGGCTGGTCATCCCGATACTTTTGTACAATATCGTTGGAGATGCGTTGATAGCGATTGATGTCGCCCCACGGTATTTGCCATGTACCAAATTTAGTTTTCAATTCTTTAAGTACAGCAAGTAGTGGAGGAAGCAATTCGTTTTTGGTGGCTGTGGCCGCAAACTTCTTTACCAATGTTACCTGGTCATCCCATCCTTCGTCAATATATATTCTGCGAATAGATGCGGTAAGTTTCTCTGCCCATTCAATGGCCAGCGTTGTTGCTACTGAATTTTCGGTAGAATAGTAATCCCATTTTTTTAGTATTTGAATTGGTTCAGTAAGTTGTGCATACAAAGAATCTGTTACCAAAACATTTTTCTCAAATGAACTTATCAATGCCGGAATCAATACTTCAAATGCTGATAATTTCCTGTCGTACCCGGCGGCAATTGTTTTATCAATTGTGAATTTATTTTCTGCACTCAACACCCTTGCGGCATTGATGCCACGAAAATTTTCTCCATCTGGTGCCATGTAATTAGGAAAATTTTCTTTTTTAGGACTGCTGCTTCCGGAAACAGTAAAAGCAGAGGAGTTGCAATTCTGTATCCATCCCGTAGCCGGATTATATACATGTACTATTTCATCCAATGTGTGTAATCCTTTCCATTCGGTGGCAGCTGTAGTACCATCTACAGGATTGCTCCAATTTATTTTTTTATCTCTTT
This sequence comes from Chitinophagaceae bacterium, assembly GCA_031415255.1. GTDB lineage: Bacteria > Bacteroidota > Bacteroidia > Chitinophagales > Chitinophagaceae > JJ008. The sequence continues at coordinate 1,191 of JANORJ010000352.1, forward strand.
TGGGTACATAATCACCATGCCAGTAGGCAATATTTCCTTTGTTGTCGGCAAACACGGTATTGTTAGAGGTGTTGGCATGCATTGACATGTTTTTTTTATAATCTTCCAGTCCTTTTGTTTTGGTACGCAAATAACTTTGCATTAAACTTTTCAACGAACGGTTATAACCTCGTACACTTATCCATTGGCCGTTGCGATTGGCCATGATGGGGCCATGATGAGTGTAATAAGCAGTAATGACTTTTTTCTGCAGAACATCATCTTTTTTATACTGGAGGGTAATTAGCTTTTGTGTAACAGGCTTTAGTTTTTTTTCATATTCATAAAAAATCCCGTTATCTTTCTTCACAATTTTTTCCTTGTACATATCTGCCACATCTACATTGCTGCTGGTATGCATCCAGCCGCAGTATTCATTAAAGCCCTGGTAAATGAACATTTGTCCCCAGGTTACAGCACCGTACACATTCAGCCCTTCATTACTTACCATATGCACTTCGGGCCGAAAGTAAAAGGTTACATGCGGGTTGATATATAAAATAGCATTGCCAGATGCTGTTTTGGAAGGTGCAATAGCAAAACCGTTGGAGCCTGTATTCTGTTCTTCAAACAAATCTTTTGTTTTAGCAACAGTAGGCGAAGCCGCACCGAGGTAGAAATTTTTTACATCCGCTTCTGTTATATCTCCGGTGCTAATGGCGCCAATACTCCCATCTGTCCATAGCAATTGATACCAGGGTTTGAACCGGCTAAGTAAAGCTGGTTTTACTTCCGGATGTTTATACAAGTAATAATTAATACCATCAGCATAGGCATTCAGTAGCTTTTGCAACCATAACGGACTTTTTTTATAATCAGCTACCGCTTCAGCAGAATCAATAATAAGTTTGATGTATAAATCATCTTGCAAAGAACTTTCACCTTTTATTTCACTCATTCTGCCCAGCTTTTCAATGTAGTTCATCTCTACTCTTTTAAAATCATCTTCACATTGGGCATAGAGTAATCCAAACACCGCATCTGCATCTGTTTTGCCGTAGATATGAGGAACACCGTAATTATCACGGATGATAGTTACTTGTTTGGCTTGTTTTTCCCAACGAGCTATTTCCTGGGTGGAAAAGGGTTGGGCGAAACAATTTTGAAAAACCAATAAAAAAAATAAGAAGGGGATTGTTGCTTTCATTTAGCAAAAGAATTAGTAATGAAAAAAAATTGTTAGGTTAAATAGTCACTCACTTTTTTTTTAATAAAAGCCTGCACCGTTTCCCAGATTTGCTTTTTTAAACTTATCGGGTCTTCACTTTCTTCCGCATCTGCAAAATAAGTAATGGCCTGCGGCACCGTGATTAATAAATTTTGTGTGGTGTATTTCTCTTTATGAAATTGTATAAAATCTTTTATGGAGAAGTGTTGCAGCAGTTCTGCGATGTCCCAAAAGTCTTTCTTTTTTCCCCGGCCTAATATGGCCTGCACTTTCATAGCAATGATATCTTCTGTTGAAAACATTCGGATGCCATTTAAAGTTATTTCTGGTCTTATTAAGGGATGAGGGTGCCGGACAATATCAACCTTTACTCCATCTATAAAACAGAAAATTCCAAACCGAGCCTGTTTTTCCTCCATTACAAATTTATCACCGAACTTATTTTTGAGAGAATCGGTAACTGTACTATTCTCAAACGGTTTATTAGAGAATAAATCTAAATCCACTGACATCCGATGACCATATAAAAGAGATAAAGCAGTACCGCCTACTAATGAAAAATCCTGCAAGACAGGCATTGACATCAGCTTCTCTAATATGGAAAAAGTGTGGGGTTCGACTGTCTTAAGATGTAACATCTGAAATCTTTTAGCGGCCTGTTAATTACAGCACTTGCCAGGTACATTCTTGTTTCGGGTAAAAATTTTGCATTCAGCAAAGCAATGGTCACTTTTTCATCGCCATAATAGCGGCGGCAATTGCGGATGTCGTCCACATCGCCCCGTTCAAAAACCCGTTCTATTACAAAATTGGCTTTTGCATCGTAGTCAATATTTTCAAACACTACATCCCAAAAGATGCGTTTGTGAAATATGGGTTTTGCTTTGTCTGGCATAGTGTAAAGATACAATCCAGTTTTAAGTTTATTACCTTCTAAAAACCCTGCGTTTTTCTTTACCGCCGCCACAATTATTTTACAGCACCCATTTGCCGCAAAATTTTCTGATGCCCCTCGCTTTTATAAAAATCTTCATACCCATAATAGATTATAGGTAAGGCTAAAAGATAAGCTGATGGTGAACGCTGCTGCACTGTTTTTTCTTCCCACTCCAGTGCCTTCACATAGTCTTTTTTTAAGCGATACACAGCAGATAGCGTAAAAGGATCTTTAACTGTATTTTTTGATGCATAATCGAGAAAACGATTGATGAGGCTATCAGCCTTAGCTTTGTTACCGGCAGCTTGATAGTTACTTATCATACTTCCCTGAATTAATTCCGAACCCCAGCCATCTTTCAATAGCGCTTCGGCTTTATTGGTTTCTTGTAATGCCCTGTCGTACTGTTTCAGGGCAATGTATCCGTATGCCTGCTTTATATGCCCCCACACAAAATTGGGATGTAATTCTACTGACTTAGCAAATGCATCAATAGCTTTTTGATAATTGCCTGCCAATAAATTTACCCAACCAAGGTTATGCAGGCTGGAAATAGAAACGGGGTCAAGTTCCACCGCCTTATCTGCCAGTGGCAAGGCTTCTTTGGTTTGTCCTACATCTGCCAGTGTAGATGAGTAGCGGATATAAATGATAGCATTATTGGAGTCAAGGTCCAACGCTTTTTTGTAAGAGTTTACGGCACCCTTCCAATCATGTTCATAATAAAATTTCAAAGCACCTTCCGTGGTATAAATCTCAGGAAGGGTTGGGTCTAATGCTTTGGCTGCTTCCAACGATGTTCTTCCTTCATTCATTATTTCCTGGTTGCCTGCATTGGAGAATATGGACTGCGTTATCTTTTCATTGGCGATGGCTGCATAGGCCAATGCATATTTTGGGTCAATGCTGATGGCCTGACGAAAATGTGAAATGGCTTTTTCTGATTCTTCCGGAGTAGAACCATAACTCAGGTAACGGCCTTTTAAATATTCTGCATAAGCGGCAGGGTTTACTTTTTTCTTATCCTGGCTGATTGTTTTACTATCGGCGGAGCTTATCTCCAGCGGATTCAATAGAGCAGCAACGATTGCATCTTCTACGCTGGCAATATCAGCAATGGTAAGTTCGAAGCTATTTCCCCATAATTGGTTTTTGTTAGCCGCATCTACCAACTCGCAATTCAAGATATAACCAGTTTGTGATTTAGAAAGTCTCCCGGTAAGCACTACATCTGCATTCAATACCCTGCGCAGACTTTCAATTTTTTGGGCAGAATCTGGCAGCTCAAATGTAGCGGAACGGGCAAACACTTTTACGCCGGCTATTTTTGAAAAGCGGTTAATAAGATTTTCCGGAATACCATCTGATAAGTAGGAAATAGCAGAGTCATTCCCCGTATTAACAAATGGAAGGATAGCCAGTGATTTAATAGTTTCTTTTTTAGAAGGGAAAATGGATTGCCTGAAAATAAAAAAGGATAGTAACATTAAAAGTGCAACTGATGCAGCAATGAGTATTCCTTTTCTACTTTTGGTAGGTGGCGTTTTTAATTTGCCTTTCATCTGTTCCTTTTTTGGAACTATAAAACCCGGATTGGAAATGGCAAAAACCTCCAGCGGTTCATCTACATTTTTAAATTCAAAATTGCCAAGAGAAACTGTTTGAAATTCTGCTTTGTTGCGCAGCTCATCTTTTACTTTTTTTGAAAATAGTACAGAACCGGGAACACCCAGCGATTGTATGCGGGATGCAATATTTACAGCATCACCAAAAATATCTCCATCTTCTACAATAATTTCTCCTTGGTGAATACCGATACTTAACTGAAAATCTTTTGCGGCATTACATTCCTGCTGAATTCTACATGCGGCATTCAACGCATCTGAAACAGTATTAAAACTGGCCAATACACCATCACCGAGTTCTTTTATCCATCGGCCATTGTATTGTTCAATAATAGGTTTTTGCAAAGCCCTGTTTTTTTGTAAAATAGCATAGGCTTTTTGTTCATCATTTCCCATCAAAGCTGTGTAGCCCGAAATATCGGTGAACATGATGGCGGCTAACTGGCGGGTTTGAGGCATGAGGCGTTGTACTGGTTAATGGAAATTTATGAAAAACTAAATTAGTCATTTTATCGGCTTACTTCTTTTCCTCCAAAGGAGTCCTTTCGGACAATTGCTCAATCGTTTTCTTAGCACTGGCCAACCGTATTGCCTTATTCTTCTCCACCAATCTATGCGTAGCCCATTTTTCTAATTTATGATGGAGTGGAACTAATAAGGCAGCTATACAAACCAATGCCAGCAACATCAGCAGCGGAGAGTGATGAGTGATGCGTTCTAAAAAGGGATGGAGTAATAAGTTGAGAAATTCAAAAACAATCAGTAATGCTATAATGCCAAAAAATTCAATTAACCGGGTGTTGGTGATGAAACTTCGGCTGAGTAATAAAAAAAATAAAATCAATGTAATAATGCCAAGAGCGATTAATACAAATTGGAGATTTTGTTTACGTTGTTCTGTTTTTTTTAATTTTTCTGCTATTGATTCCTGCTGACGTAGTTCTTCTTCGAAATTAAGTACCTGGGCTTGCTGAATGGCCTTTATACTAAACATGCTATCATTGGCAGCCATGTAAATTTTTAAATATTTTACCGTACTGTCATTATTTGTATTTTCATAAATATCCGCAAGCAATTTTGCAGGTCGGATACTTAAATTGGAGTATGCTGTATTTTCTACGGCAGCAATAGCTTTTTTCGCATACGCCATACTGGAGTCATATTGTTTGGCAGCGAAATAATATTGTGCTAATGCGGCATAAGCCCAGTTAAGATGCCGGGGTTTCTTTGTTATCAAGGCATCTTGTATGCCTAAATCAAAATAACCCAAAGCAACAGGAGTGTTACCCAACTTCGCATGCACTTCCCCTAAATCAGTACATATGTTCCCGATGTATACCTTATAGTTATGGCGGATACAAAATTCATAAGCCCGTTGTAAATATATCAGTGCTGAATCTAAACGGTTCATCAACAGATAGGTTTCACCAAGTGTTAGTAAGGTACCGCCTTGTATTATATTTGGTTTTATTTGGTTGGCTATTTTTTCGGCCGATACAAGAACAGTTATAGCTCTCGTATACTCTGTCCTGTCTTTATAAATAACGGCCAGCCAATTTTTTATCCATAGCATTAATTTAGTATTACCCGTTTGTTCAGCAAGCGACATTGCCTTTAGTTCATAATCGAGACCTTTAATGGTATTTCCTATTAGCCGGTAATTGGCCCCTAACGTAGCCAATGCCATTGCTTCTGCTATTTTATCTTTTCTTTTTATTGCTTGTGTTAATACGTTCTGGCCATTACGAATTCCTTGTTCCGGGTTTGTTTCATTGGTTAAAGTAAATATGGAAAGAATTAAATCAATTTTTTTGTCGTCATCTTTTTCAACAGCAAGTTGTTGCAGTATAGAATCAACATTTAACTTTTGTGCAAATACCGTTAGCATACTTACAATAAGATAAATGAGGCATATTATTCTTTTCATACTGTATTAGTTTTTTTCTAACTCTTCAATCGTTTTCTTAGCACTGGCCAGTCGTATCACTTTATTCTTCTCCACCAATTTATGAGTAGCCCATTTTTCTAATTTATGATGTAATGGAACCAATAACGCTGCTATACAAACCAAGGCAAGCAGCATCAGCACAGGAGAGTGATGGGTGATTCGTTCTAAAAAAGGATGGAGTAATAAATTTAAAAACTCAAACACTAATAATAAAGCAACTACTCCTAAGAACTGAATCAGTTTTGTATTAGTGATATGTTTTCTGCTGAGCAATAAAAAAGAAATGATGAAAGTGATAATGCCGAGGGCCAGTAAAGCATATTGAATATTTTGTTTTCGTTGCTGTGCTTCTTTTATTTTTTCTGCTGCTGCTTCCTGCTGCCGCAAATCTTCTTCAAAAGTCATTAACAATATTTGCTGATTGGTTTTGCTGCTGGTTAACGAATCATTGGCTGTTTTTAAAACCTTTGCATATTTTAATGTGCTGTCGCAGTTTGTTTTTTCATAAATATCGGCTAATAATTTTGCTGGTTTACTGCTCAGGTAAAAGAAAGAAGTATTGCTAACCACTGCAATGGCTTTTCTTGCATAGAAGGCACAAGAGTCTATTTGCTTAAATCGCTGATAATGCTCCGCCAAACCATTATACAGCATATTGAGATACCTGATATTAGAAGTACCCTTGTATCCATTGATAGCTATATTAAAATAGCTAACAGCAAGCTGGGCGTTGCCCATTTTACTTTGTACACCACCCAAGTTTGTAAAAAGAAACCCTTTATTATTGTCAATGATTTTTAACCGCACGAAAATTTCATAAGCCCTTTGTGAATACATCAGCGATGAATCTAAATTATTGGTAGCCAGATAAACAGCCCCCAGGTTAGAAGGGGCCCAGGCTTTTAT
>JANORJ010000353.1:0-4800 GCA_031415255.1 Chitinophagaceae bacterium
CGGTGTAACCCTTAACCAATTCGCAAGTATTAAAGAGGCTGCAAGACAAACCGGCTTATCCGAATCAGGTATTTACAAATGTGTAAGAGGAAAGAGAAAGAGTTCCAAAGGCTTTATTTGGAAATATGCTTAACTTAGCACTCATGGCAACCAAGAAAAAAGCATCAAAAAAGCCAGAAAAAAAGAGGGCTAACAAGTACGATGAGAAACTAAAACTCAACGGTACATTTGACCAGCTATTAGGGGAACTCATTAACCCTAAAAATCCCATCAAAAAGAAGTAATTTAGTTAGTAAACAAAACTAACTATGAGCAATCCATCAAATACAAGAGTTGTTGTTAACACTTTCCCGGAAATGCACTTAGCCGAAAGACTAACTGAGTATTTTGGATGTACGCCGTGTTTCGGAAAGGCAGAAGGCAAGCCAGTATTTCAGGCTCAATTATTCTTTAGAGTAAATAGGTGGATTGATAACGAGCTATTGTATGAATTCAGGACAAGTAGCGATTGGTTTATTGACACCAAGATTGAAGACAACGATTTTTATCCTAAAATACTAAGCCTTCTGCTTGAATCTATAACACACTTTGATTGGTATATGAAGGGAAACAAAAGCTATCTTACAATGGGTAAACCATATACACCATTGCCCACTATTACCGACCCCTTTAAAAAATTTATAGCAGGGGCGTACATGATGGATAAACTCGGCCTCTACGGGAAGTCGAAAGACTAATTCATCCCCACAAAAAAAAGAACCCTCCTTAACAGACAGTTCTTTTCCTTCTAATTTTCCTGTTCCTTCATTATATGTGGTAGCCCTGCAAAGCGGGACGTTTTGCTATTTCAGGGGTTAGTAAAAATTTATCGGTGTCTTCTGTAATGAGTACTTGCCGCCGCCGCAGTTCCGGAAATAAAAACGGTCAATATAGATTTCAATAAACGAAACGGATTGACAGATGATTTGTAATAATGGCGGTAAATTTTTGCTGCCTGGTGAGAATGAACGAGGTTTCTGTTTTTCATATTGAGGAGTTTTACTAAGGGTTAACGAATATGTTACATTTAAAAGTATATAATAAAAGTAAAATTTAATAATATTGAAGTCTGTTAGCAACCCGTTAAATCCAACTTAATGACAAAATCCGTAAAATCCCTTGTGCTGATTACTATTGCGACCATTCTTTTTCATTCTTCCAAAGCACAGCTTAGGCTTCCGGTTATCAGCGGTGGTGTTGGTAGCGATGTAAAAAAGGTAATTGAAGATTATCCCAACCGCTTTATCAACCTGATGGGAGAAGTGGTAAATGAAAACACTCAATCAACTGATTACAGCTGCAATTTTACTGTGAACGGTGCTGAAGAAGCCATCATTACCCGGTACTCCGCCAAAAAGGAAATATGCAGCTGGCAGGCGGTGATGATGACGACAGAGAATTTTGAGAAAGCGAAACAAAAATTTAAAGCACTGTATAATCAACTCAATAATCTTTCTGTTGATATTGGCGGGGCTAAAAACTTTCACCTGAAAGGAAAATATGAAATACCGGTGGAAGAAAAGAAATTTACCAGTGTGCTTTTTTCTTTTGAGCCAACTAACGAGTCGGTAAAAAAATTAAGAATAGAAATTTCCATACAGGCCTACGAACCGATGGAATGGAAAGTGAAATTGCTGGTGTATGATAAAGAAAGGGAAGATGAGGAAAGGGGAGCAATCAGGGAATAGTTAATTGGTGAGTAAGGGAGGAAACGTTTAGTTAAGCGACCCCACCAATTAACAAATAAACCAATACTTAATCCCAAACTTTAACCTTCATTAACCTTAAACCAAGCCCCATTAACCCGTAATGCCAACTACGCAGAATACTTTCGTAGCAGAAATGAATTAGCTATGAGAAAAATTTTCCTCCTGATACTTTCCATTTGTTTTACTACTGGTTTATTGGCACAAAAAAACGGCTCTGTAAAAGGACTTGCTTTTGATCCCATCAGCAAGCAACCTGTTGCTGCGGCCACTATTACAGTATTGGAAAAGAAGGATTCTTCGCTGGTAACTTTTACTATGACGGGCAGTGATGGCCGGTTTGAATTAAAGGGATTGGCCAACGGGGAATACCGGTTGCTGATTACCCACATCAACTATCATAATAGTAACAGCCTCTTTACTGTTTCTGATGCAGCAAAAAATGCAGACTTGGGAAATGTAATAATGAATGATGCAATAAAAGTATTAGCAGAGGCGGTAGTACGAACGGAAGCTCCACCGGTTACATTAATTGGTGACACTGTGCAATACAATGCTGGCTCATTTAAAGTGCAGCCCAATGCTAGTGTAGAGCAATTACTAAAAAAATTGCCCGGAGTAAAAGTAGATAAAGACGGAACGATAAAAGCGCAGGGAGAAAAAGTAACGAAGGTGCTGGTAGATGGGAAAGAGTTTTTTGGTAACGACCCGAAGATTGCTACTAAAAACCTTCCGGCGGATGCAATAGATAAAGTGCAGGTATATGATAAGCAAAGCGACCAGGCACAATTGACCGGCTTTGAAGATGGCAATTATGAAAAAACAATCAACCTGAAACTAAAGAAGGATAAAAAGAAAGGAGTGTTTGGAAAAGTAAATGCAGGTGCGGGAAATAAAGAACGATACGAAGGAAAGTTCAACGTCAATTCATTTAAAGGCGCAAGACAGTTTTCTGCTATCGGCATGGGTAATAACACCAATGCAGAAGGGTTTTCGTTTATGGATATTCTCAACTTTACTGGAGAGATGGCGAGAATGCAAAGATCCGGTGGCGGTAATATCAACATCAATGTGTCGGGAGATGAGGCAGCGGCGATGGGAGTTGGTAGCGGTGGCCGAAACAGTGGCATTAACACGGCATGGGGCGGCGGATTGAATTACAACAATATCATTGGAACCAAACTCGATTTTCAAAGTAATTATTTTTACAATCGCTATAACCCTAATCAGGAAAGCCATATTCAGCGACAATACTTTTTGCCCGACTCTTCCTATTACTATAATCAAAATTCTTTTACAGATAATTTAAGTAACAGCCATCGCTTCAACCTGAACACTTTGTACCAGATTGATTCAATGAATTCCATCCGCATCACACCATCTTTCAGTTATCAGAAAACGAATAATCGTTCACAAACTGATTACCAGACATTGTCAGAAGATAAAATATTAACCAACGAAGGGTTTAGCAACAATACTTCCGCTACTCAAGGATATAATTTTCGCAACGATATTATCTGGCGAAAGAAATTTGCCCGCAAGGGAAGAACATTTTCTTTGTCTTTGCAAACAAGTCTGAATGAAAGTAATGGAGACGGTAGTCTTTCCTCTATCAATAAATTTTATAAACCAGACGGCTCTTTACTGAAACGGGATACACTGAATCAACAAAATACAACTACCGGCGATCTGCGGGGTTATACAGCAAGGGCAGTTTATACCGAGCCGCTCTGGAAAAAATCGTTGCTCGAACTAAGTGTTGGTAAAAGCAATACAAAAAGTACGTCTCAAAAACTGACCAATGATTACAATAAGCAGAATGGAAAATATGACCAGTTAAATAATTTTTTGACTAATGATTTTGAAAATACCTACGGCTACACCACCGCAGGCATTCGTATCCGGACACAAATGAAAAAATACAGCTATTCCTTCGGAGCCAACTGGCAACAGGCGCAACTGGAAGGAAAAATTACTACCGGAATTAAAGATTCGTTGATAAGCAAAACATTCAGGAATATATTGCCTAATGCAAGGGTGCAGTATAATATTTCTAAATTCAAAAGCTTGTCGTTTAGTTATGCCACAGCTACTAACCAGCCAACGATGGCGCAACTGCAACCCGTGCCGGACAATAGCAATTCGTTGAACATAAAAGAAGGCAACCCGGATTTGAAACAGGAGTTTAATCATACTATACAAGCCAGCCTTAACCTGGTGAGTCCCTATAAGAATAAAAATCTGTTTATGTTCCTGACCATGCAGACCACACAAAATAAAATTGTGAATTATGATACCATCAATCAACTAGGGGTAAAAAGAACCAAACCGGTGAATGTAAATGGGGTGTACAATATCAATAGTAATATCAGCTATAGCATGCCGGTTCGTTTTTTAAAAGGAACGATGGAGATAAGTAGCAATACTGGTTTGCTAAAAACAAAACAATTCATCAACACCGTGGGCAATGATATTAAAACATTTTCCATTGGCCCGGATCTGCGGCTGGATATGAACCCGACAGAGAAACTGAGCATAGGTGTAGGAGCAGGATTTAATTATAATAAAACAAAATACTCGTTGCAATCAGCATTGAACACTGATTATCTTTCACAGGAGTACAACGCTTCGCTTGATTGGGAAATGCCCAAAGGTTTTTTCTTTGCTACTGACTTTAATTATATCATTAACAGTCAACGGGCATCTGGCTTTAATGTAAAAGTACCGTTGTGGAATGCCAGCATCAGTAAGCAAATGCTGAAGTACAACCGGGGCGAACTAAAATTTGCCGCCAGGGATTTGTTGAATAAAAATATCGGCATCAGCCGGAATACAAACAACAATTATATTGAGGACAGCAGAGTGTTGACATTGCGCCAGTTCTTTTTACTCAGCTTTACGTATAGTTTGAGTAAGACGGGATTGAATAATGCTGGTGGGGGTGGAATGAAGATAATAACGAGGTAGAAGAAACGGCTACTGCGATACCGCTAAGCCGGTAGAAGTTGTGTCGGCATTTGAAATCCATCCGCCGGAACCGTTGCCTGGCTTTTTG
>JANORJ010000354.1:0-2324 GCA_031415255.1 Chitinophagaceae bacterium
CGAAAAATATTTGCACAAAAGCAGCCTTGTCTATATAGAAGGAAGGCTAAGAACCCGGAGTTGGGATGATAAAGATGGCCATCACAAATTTGCTACAGAAGTGGTGGGTGACAACCTGATAATGCTGGATAAAAGAACTGAAAGCAGTGGTTCCTCCGGCGAAGGTGGCAGTATAGATGGACCCGGCGGCAGTGATATGCCTATGGATGATCAGTCGGAAAATCTTCCGTTTTAAGTATAAATATTAAAACCAATAACTTTGTTTTATAAGTGTTGATGTATCTCACAAACCTGCCTGCCGGCAGGCAGGGACACCAGGCCACATAGAGTAATTCTTTGTGAACTTAGCGGCTTGGTGGGATTTGTATTTGTAAAACACTTTTAAAGAAATTGATTAACAAAACCCCTTGCTTTGGAAACTCATTCGATACTTATTTTCATTACTGATTATCTCTCTCATGTTTTTCTTGCTGTTAACCCACAAGGCACTACTTTTTTAGCTATTACTTTAATTGTTTTACTGCTGATTACATTCACTATCTCCGGCGCAGAAGTGGCTTTATTCTCTTTGAATAAAAAAGATGTAAACATGCTGAAAACAAAACAGCATGCTTCAGCTAAACGTATCGTGACCCTGCTGGAAGAGCCTAAGGAAGTGTATGCCTCCCTGCTAATTGCTGGTACACTGGTGAACATTTGCATTATTATTCTATCTAACTATTTAATCAATCAGTTTGTTTCATTCGGCAATCTTGGGTCAGTTGTTGAAATGCTTTTAAAGGTGATTGCAATTGCATTCATACTGGTTTTTGTCGGCAAAATATTTCCAAAAGTGTGGGCTGCACAAAATAATCTCCGGTTTGCATATGGTTCATCTTTTGTAGTAGAAGCATTACATCTGTTGCTAAGAAGAATAAGTAAATGGATTGTGAAGCTGGCAGATAGAATAGGCAAAGGTGCAGGTGGGGATAAAACCGAAGCTATGAGTATGCAGGAACTGGATGAAGCTATTGATATTAAAACAGATGATGAAGCCTCACTGGAAGAGAAGAATATTATGAAAGGGATAGTAAAGTTTGGCAACATATCCGTCAAACAGATTATGCGAAGTCGCCTGGATGTAAGTGGTATTGAATATAAATCTTCATTTGGTGATGTGGTAAAAAGGGTAGAGGAACTTCATTATTCAAGATTGCCAGTGTATAAAGAAAGCTTAGACGAAGTGGCTGGTATTATTAACACCAAGGATTTAATTCCGTTTTTAAATGAGGCGGAAAACTATGACTGGCATCCGCTGATGCGGCAGCCCTACTTTGTACCTGAGCTAAAATTGATTGAAGACTTGTTGAAAGATTTTCAGCAAAAACATATTCACTTTGCTGTGGTAGTGGATGAGTTTGGCGGCACCAGTGGTATTGTAACGATGGAAGATATATTGGAAGAAGTAATTGGTGACATCCGGGATGAATTTGATGAGGAAGAAAGTAACAATTATAAAGTAGATGAGTCTAATTATATTTTCGAGGGCAAAATAATGATTCATGATATGTGCAGGATCATGAAGTTGCCGATGAATACATTTGATGAAGTGAGGGGAGAAAGTGAATCATTAGCAGGATTGATACTGGAAGTAGCAGGTGAGCTTCCTACGGTGGATTGGGTGATTCCTTGCGGGGACTTTGAATTTGGCATCATGCAGGCTGATAACAACAGGATTCAGTTAGTGAAAGTGACAATTAAACCTAAAATTGATCAACAAGCTTATAATGATTAAACTATTTCAATTCGCTTTTTTATTGTGTTGTGGCTACCTGTTTATGATTTCCTGTAACAGCAATTATTCTTCAGGAAAGAAAAAAGGGTATTTTCATATTAGCCTTCCCGAAAAAAAATACCAGTCATTTGATCAGCCGGGCTATCCCTACACATTTGAGTATCCCGTTTATTCTAACATAACAAAAGACTCCACTTTTTTTGATGATAAAGCAGGCGACTGGTGGGTAAATATTGATGTGCCGCAGTTTGCCAGCAGAATATATATCAGCTATAAAACAATTGGTGGCGCAAATAAATTTGATTCATTGGTAAGAGATGGGTTTAAAATGGCTTACAAACAACATGTGGATGTATCAACCGGTATTGAAGAGAGCAGGATACTGACACCGAATAAAGTAGAAGGAATGTATTTTGACTTGGGTGGAAACACAGCAACAGCGAACCAGTTTTTTCTAACTGATTCAACCAAACATTTTTTACGGGGCGCATTATATTTTGATGCAACACCCAATGCCGATTCGCTGGGTATTGTAAATGATTTCTTGAAA
>JANORJ010000355.1:0-10886 GCA_031415255.1 Chitinophagaceae bacterium
TGAAACCACATCAATACCAGTATCAATTTTTTCTTTAGCGAAATCAATTTTCACCACACCCTCCATGTCTTCTAAATCTTCTATCGAAAGACTTTCTGCTGATGCAGACTGATTGGCAAATAGTTTTTCAGTAGTGGTGACAGCATCAATCAATGCAACTTCGCCATGTACAAATTTTGTTACTTCTTCAGCTAATCTTTTTTGAAGCAATCTTTTCCCGGCATCTTTTTTATGTTTCTCCAAAATGGAATTTATTTCGGACTGCGTAAGAAATGTAAAAATCTTAATCCATTTTTCTCCATCTTCATCACTGGCATTTAACCAGAACTGGTAGAATTGATATGGCGTTGTCTTTACAGTATCCAGCCAGATATTCCCTTTTTCTGTTTTGCCAAACTTGCCGCCATCTGCTTTTGTAATTAACGGACAAGTAAAAGCAAACGCTTCACCACCGGCTTTTCTGCGAATCAATTCAGTACCAGTAACAATATTTCCCCATTGGTCGCTGCCACCCATTTGCAGTTTGCAATTTTTATTTTTGTAGAGCCAGTAAAAATCATAGCCCTGTACAAGCTGGTAAGTAAATTCTGTAAAGCTCATTCCCGTTTCGCCTTCCAATCTTTTTTTCACACTATCTTTACTCATCATGTAGTTTACCGTGATGTGTTTTCCTACATCCCGTATAAAATCTAAAAAAGTAAATTCTTTAAACCAGTCGTAGTTGTTGACCATCTCTGCAGCATTGTTCAATGTTGGATTAAAGTCGAGATACTGCATTAATTGTTTCTTCACACCTTCCTGATTATGCTTCAATACTTCTTCACTTAGGAGGTTTCTTTCTTCACTTTTTCCGCTTGGGTCGCCTACCATGCCGGTAGCACCACCCACCAAAGCATAAGGTTTATGCCCCGCTTTTTGCAAATGAACTAATAGTAAAATAGGAACAAGACTGCCAATATGAAGGCTGTCGGCAGTAGGGTCAAAGCCAATGTAGGCGGAAGTCATTTCTTTTTTTAGCTGTTCCTCCGTTCCGGGCATAATGTCCTGAACCATGCCACGCCATTGTAATTCTTCTATCAAATTCATATCTAAAGCGATGATTTTCAATTAATATGTCATAACAATAAGCTACAACAGCACAAAAATAAGGCAGAATGGGATTGGCAGCCTTCAGATGCAATATATTTCTAACCAATTCGTTTTCAATAATTGGTCTTTTGCTCTTTAAATCTATGATTTTACATGGCTAAAGACTAATTTTACAAAGATTACGTACCTATTAAAAACTAAGCTTATTCCAATCGCTTATAAGAAAATTCAATGAATGAAAACGAACCGCTTATACCTAACCCTGTTGACGACTCTTTTCTTTTTATCCTCCACTGCACAATTTCGTAAATATTCCAACGAATTTTTAAACATCGGCGCAGGTGCCCGAGGGCTTGCTATGGGCAGTGCACAAGTTGCATCTGTCAATGATGGTACGGCAGGATACTGGAATCCTGCTGGCCTTGTCGGCGTAACAGATCATCCACAGCTTAACCTTATGCATGCAGAGTATTTTGCGGGTATAGGTAAATACGATTATGTTGGTGTAGCATTACCCACTGCCAACAATAAAAGAACTATTGGCATCACTGGTCTTCGATTTGCTGTTGACGATATTATGAACACATTATTTCTCGTTGAACCAGATGGTTCACTGAATTATAATAACATCCAGGCTTTCTCTTCTGCTGATTATGCTTTCATTTTTTCTTTTGCCCAAAAATTAAAAGAGAGTGAAAAAAAGAATATTCATTTCGGATTAAATGCTAAAGTAATTCATAGGAGTGTAGGCAAATTTGCCAAAGCATGGGGTTTTGGGTTGGATGCTGGTTTGCAGATACATGCAAAGAACTGGCGGTTTGGTGTTTCAGCAAGAGATATTACCAGCACTTTCAATGCCTGGTCTTTCACCTTTACTGAAAGAGAAAAAGAAGTTTTATATCTCACTAATAATGAAATTCCTGTTAAATCAACTGAACTTACTGCGCCGAGATTAGTCATCGGTATTGCCCGTGAGTTTAAACTTGGCAAAAAATCGAGCCTGCTGGCAGAAGCGAATGTAGATGTAACATTTGATGGTCGTAGAAATACAGTTATCAGTTCAGACCCGGTAAGTGCAGATCCAAAGATGGGATTAGAATTAAATGTAAACAATGTTTTTTTTCTGCGTGGTGGCATTAATAATTTCCAAAAAGCCTTGTCTGATGGTGATACCCTGAATCAAAAAAGAGTCTGGATATATCAGCCCAGTGCAGGAGCAGGGTTCAAAATTAAGAATGTAACTGTTGATTATGCTTTTACCAATCTTGCCAATCAGTCTAACCCTTTATTTACACATGTTTTTTCTTTGCGGTTAAACTTGGTTGGTACAAAAAAAAATAATTAGTCGAATCTCTACCTGATAAAACTTTGATTCAATGAAAAAATTTTTACTCTCGTTATTACTTTTTACAGGCTTGCTGGCACAGTCGCAGGTTTATAATAACGAATGGATTAACTACAGTAGAACTTACTATAAGTTTAAAGTAGCTACTACCGGTCTTTACCGTATTAGTCAAACAACCCTCGCTTCCATCGGAATTGGAACCGTTCCGGCCGAGCAATTTCAGTTATGGAGAAACGGGCAACAAGTTTCTTTATATACTTCACTGCAAACCGGTCCACTAGGAAGTGCGGATTATATTGAATTTTGGGGCGAAAATAATGATGGCAAGCCCGATAGTGTTTTGTACAGACTTCCCGAATACCAGCTCAATAAAAAATTTAGTCTTCAAACTGATACAGCCGCATTTTTTCTTACCGTAAATCCAACTGGTGGCAATGCTAGGTTTGTACCGACGGCTAACAGTTTGCCAACTGCTATTCCGGTAGAACCATATTTTATTCATACCGAAGGAGCTTATTATCGTGAAAAACTTAACCCCGGTTATGCAGCCGTTGTTGGTGAATATGTTTACTCATCTGCTTACGATCAGGGTGAAGGGTTTACATCCAGTGATATTGGTACTAATGCAACAAGAACAATTCCGTTCTCCAATCTTAATCCATACACCGGTGCTGGTGCCCCAGATCCAGTTCTAAAAATTAATGCGTCGGGAAATGCATTAAACCCACGACAAGTTGTAGTAAAAACAAATGGTACACAGGTGGCCAGTCTGCCGATGGATTTTTTCGATTATATGAAAGCGGTAATTCCTGTTAGTCCCGCAGTTGTAAACACCGGAGCTGTAAGTGTTGAGGTAACTAATAATTGTGCCAGCTCAGCTAACGACAGAATGGTAATAGCACAATCTGAATTGACCTATCCCCGACTTTTTAATTTTGGAGGTGCTGATAGATTTGAATTTACATTATCTGCTAATGCCGCTGGCAACTATCTTGAAATAAGTGGATTCAATCATAGCGGAATCAGCCCGGTATTATATGATTTTACCAATGGTAAAAGATACGTTGGTGATATTAGTAATCCTGCTTTGGTAAAAGTAGTATTGGAACCATCGACTGGTAGCAGAAAATTGTTATTAGTGTCACAGCAAAGCTCTGTTCCTATTGCTGTCACCACATTTTTGCAGCGAAATTTTGTCAACTATAGTTTGCCAGCCAATCAGGGAAACTATCTTATAGTTTCACACCCTTCATTAATGAACGGTGCAAGCGGCAGTAACCCTGTCGAAGAATATAAAACGTATCGTAGCTCAGCAGCAGGTGGAAGCCATACTGCTAAAGTTTACTTGGTAGATGAATTAGTTGATCAGTTTGGCTTGGGAATTAAAAAGAACCCATTAGGTATTCGCAACTTTATTCGATGGGCCCGCAATACGTACACTACACCGGTGAAGAACGTTTTACTTGTAGGTAAGGGATTGACGTATGCTAGTTATCGGGGGGCTGAAAGTAATCCTGATGTTGAAAAATTGGGACTTATTCCCACATTTGGTAATCCTGCATCAGATAATTTGTTAGCAGCTGAACCCGGACTGGATGAAATTCCTAAAGTACCAATTGGTCGTATAGCTGCCATTAATGCTGCCGAAGTAGCAATATACCTGGCTAAATTAATACAGTACGAACAGGCTCAGGCTTTTTCATCACCATTTATAAAGGATAGAGCATGGCTTAAAAATGCGGCACATGTAGTTGGTGCTAGTGATGCGGCACTTGGAGCAATACTTCAGGCCGATATGAACAACTATAAAGCGATTATTTCAGATACACTTTATGGTGCTAACGTCAGCACTTTCAGCAAAGTTTCATCTGCCCCTGTTGAGCTTAACGCAAGTGCGAGGCTATCCAGTTTATTTGAAGAGGGCATTGGATTGATGACATATTTTGGTCACTCATCTGCAAGTACGCTGGAGTTTAATCTCGATAACCCGGCTAGTTATAACAATCTTGGAAAGTATCCTGTAACAATTGTAATGGGATGTAACGCAGGTAGTTTTTTTAATTTTAGTCCACTTCGGTTCCTTACTAAAGAAACGCTTTCTGAAAAGTTTGTATTTGCGGATCAACGTGGGTCTATTGCTTTTATTGCCAGCTCCCATTTTGGTATTGTACATTACCTTGATATTCTTAACACAAGAACGTATACTGCCGCCGCTACTTCGAAGTATGGTAAATCATTAGGCGAAATTCTAAATGAATCTATTACTCAGGTTTATAATCTTACTACGCAGAATGACTATTATGCAAGATTTCATAACGAACAAATTATACTGCACGGCGACCCTGCTGTGCGGCTCGATGGGTCAACACCTAAGCCTGACTATGTAATAGAAGACCAGCTAGTGAAAGTAAGTCCGTCCTTTATATCTGTGGCTGAAACAAAATTTAAAGTGGAGGCCAAATTCATGAATATTGGCAAAGCTATAAATCAGCGAATTGTTGTAGAAGTAAAAAGAACTTATCCAGACCTTACTACATCGGTAATCAGACGAGATACCATTCCCGGTATCCGCTATATGGATTCGCTGGTTTACAATATTGATATTGTGCCAACAAGAGATAAAGGACTGAATAAAATAACTATTTGTTTGGATGCTGATAATGTGGTGGATGAATTATACGAAACAAATAACTGTATTACAAAAGATGTATTTATCTATGAAGATGAGGCAAGACCTGTTTATCCATATACATATGCCATTGTAAATAGACAGGATATTAAACTGATTGCTTCCACCGCCAATCCTTTTACTGGGATGAAGCAATACACAATGGAAATGGATACGACAGAATTTTTTAATTCACCTATAAAAATTAGTCGTTCTTTAAGTTCTACTGGTGGTGTATTGGAATTTACACCCGGGGTTGCGTTTACTGATAGTACAGTCTATTATTGGAGGGTGGCACCTGTTCCGGTTGGTGGGCAGCCAGTCTGGAATAAATCAAGTTTTATTTACCTGAGCCCTACTGGTTCCAATGCTAGTGATCTCGGGTTTAACCAATCTCATTTTCATCAACAAACAAAATCTACTTATACTAAATTAATAGTTGATTCTGCAAGCCGGTTGTATAATTTTGGTACTGTAAGTAATAACCTGTTTCTCCGGATGGGAACTTGGGTTACCAGTGGAGCTACACAACAGGCTTCTCTTTCTGTTGCCATAAACGGGGTGGCAGCTATCCGTCTTACTGCTTGGTTTCAATCTTTAGTGTTTAATGTTTTTGATCCTGTCTCGTTTAGAGTATGGAGAAACGAAGTAATCAGACCTTTTACTAGCTTTCCTACAGATTTAGGAGATGGGAAATATGGCAGTCATGCACCTATGAATTCTTCGGGTGTATTAACACGGTTCAATTTTGAATATAGATATACTACTCCTGAACTCAGAAAAAGAATGATGAATTTCATGAAGGATACAGTTCCGGATGGATACTATGTAGTAGTTCGAAATTTTACACTCGACCCTAATACATTTGGCGGGGCTCCTAACTTCCCGATAGCTTATGTAAGCGATTGGATGGCCGATACAAGTATTTACGGTTCCGGGCAGTCCCTTTACCACTATCTAAAAAATGCTGGACTCAGCGGTATTGATTCTTTTTACCGACCCAGGCCTTTTGGTTTTGTGTATAAGAAAAATGACCCAACATTCACTCCTAAATGGCTTTTTGGGGATGGTGTTTTTGATAACCCAACTTTATCGGTGGATTGTCTGGCAAAGGATACGGTCGGCTTTATTCAATCTCCCATTTTTGGACCAGCGAAGGCCTGGAAACAACTTAAATGGAGAGGTAACGGTGATCCAGTAGGCGATACAGCCACATTAGATTTTATAGGCATTAGATCCAACGGAACGGAACAAACATTGTTCACCCGGCTCACTACTGCTCAGCAGGATTTTGATGTTTCTTCAATTGATGCGGCCGTTTATCCGTATGTAAAATTGAAACTGCGGGTAGCGGACAATACTAACTACACACCTTATCAACTCCGTTACTGGAGGCTTACTTACACACCTGTACCTGAAGGTGCTATTGCTCCTAACTTATATCTGAAAGTAAAAGATACGTTGGAAGTTGGTGAGCCGTTTGAATTTAAAGTGGCCTTCAAAAATATTAGTGACATGCCGTTTGATAGTTTGAAAGTTAAATTTGTTATTACTGACAGAAATAATGTACCGCATATTATTCCAATACCAAGGCGCAGACCGTTGCTGGTAAATGATACAGTTCATTTGGGAGCATTAATTAATACAACTACCATTCCCGGGGTTAACACGATGTACATAGAAGCAAATCCCGACAATGATCAGTTAGAGCAGTACCATTTCAATAATTTTGCATACCGTAGCCTGTATGTAAAACCCGATAGCCTTAATCCATTGATGGATGTAACATTTGACGGATTACATATTCTGAATAGGGACATCGTATCACCGAAACCCGATATCATCATTAAGTTAAAGGATGAGGCTCGTTGGTTAGTATTAGATGATACTTCATTATTTACTCTTCAGGTTCGCTATCCAAACGGACAACTGCGAAGATTCTACTTTAATAACGATACAGTCCGGTTTACACCGGCGGGGCAGGCTCCAAACCCTGACAATACAGCTTCTATAAGTTTTAAACCACATTTCTTGCTGGACGGTGAGTACGAAATGATAGTGACAGGAAAAGATAAAAGCGATAACGCATCAGGAAGTAGTAATAATATTGAATACAGGGTACTATTCGAAGTCATTAATAAGCCAATGATTTCTAATATGCTTAACTATCCTAATCCATTTACTACATCCACGGCATTTGTGTTTACTGTAACCGGTAGTGAAATTCCTCAGAATATTAAGATTGAGATTATGACAATTACGGGTAAGATAGTAAGGGAGATTACAAAAGATGAATTAGGGCCGCTGCATATCGGTCGTAACATCACTGAATTTAAATGGGATGGAACTGACCAGTATGGACAGAAATTAGCTAATGGCATTTATTTGTACCGGGTAGTTACCAATCTAAATGGTAAATCACTTGACAAATACAAGGCACAAGGCGACAATACTGATAAGTATTTTAATAAGGGATACGGTAAAATGTATTTGATGAGGTAATTCAAATCCGACCACTTAACTTTAAAACTCGCAAAGCAACTTGCGGGTTTTTTTATGCTTACAATCTGTATACCAATATATAATTATGATAGTATCAGGTTGATCAGCGACCTGAACAATCAAGCAGATAATTTAGAATGTCCTGTTGAGATTGTAGTGATAAATGATGGGTCCAAGCCTGAATTTAATAACCTATATAATTGTTTAGTTTCCCCAATAATCAGATATATTTCACTTCCTCAAAATATTGGAAGGGCAAAGGTTAGAAACTTGTTTGTATCATTTGCCAAATATGATTACTTGTTGTTTCTGGATTGCGATGATAAAATAATTGCTGATCATTATTTGAAGCAATATATTTCGCAAATTTTTTTAGGTTGTGAAGTTCTTTGCGGCGGTATAAAATATCAGGAAAATTTCCCTGGTAAAAATTGGTTAGTTCATTGGAATTATGAAACAAAAAAAGAAAGGGAGTTGATGGAAAGAAGAAAAAAATCTCCATTTGAAGCATTTATTTCAAATAATTTCCTGGTCCGAAAGGATATTTTTTCGTCAATAAAATTTAATGAGACGCTTGAGCAATATGGTCACGAAGACACATTATTTGGATATGAGTTATATAAATCCGGAATTGGTATACAATATATTAATAACCCGATTTTACATGAGGAACTGAACGATAATTTAACTTTTTTAAGAAAAACGGATTTGGCAGCCCAGAACCTTGTTGCGATACTGAAATTTACGATGGATAAAGAATTTGTAAAAAGTGTTTCTTTAATGAAAGTCTACTTCAGGCTTAGAAGTATCGGAGTTATTTACCTGCTAAAGCCTTTTGAAACGAGTATTGCAGGGTTTTGCTATAAGAGGCTTTTAGCCGGTTCCGCTAAACTTACTTATCTGAATCTTTATAAACTTTGCTTATTTGCAAAATATTTCCGTTCCCGTAATTAGTGAAATTGTTTTTACGGCCTTTAAACATATGGATATAGTAAATTTGCAATCAAATATTTTAACTCATTGTGGCAAAGATAAGTATCAATATAGCAACAGGAAGTTTGCAGCAGCAGGAAATGATAGTGGGCATAGATTTAGGCACTACTAATAGCCTTGTAGCCATTATTCATCCTGATACTAAAAAACCAGTTGTACTGAAAGAACATGATGGAGCGGCACTCGTTCCTTCCATTATTCATTTTGACAATGGAGGTGTAATCACTGTGGGGGATGAAGCGAAAAAATTTCTTATAAATGAACCTCAGCATACTATTTTTTCTGTTAAACGATTGATGGGGAAATCGTACAATGATGTAAAAGATCAGGCTTCTTTTTTTACTTACAAAGTAATTGATGATAATACAGAGAGCCTGGTGAAGATACAGGCAGGCGCAACATTTTATTCACCCGTTGAGCTGTCATCATTTATTTTAAAAGAATTGAAAAAAAGGGCAGAGCATATTTTGAAAACACCTGTAACAAAAGCTGTAATAACAGTGCCAGCTTATTTTAATGATGCACAAAGACAGGCGACAAGAGATGCTGGAAAGCTGGCCGGTCTTGATGTGTTACGAATAGTAAACGAACCAACAGCAGCCAGCCTCGCCTATGGTTTAGGGATGAGTAAGGATGAAACTAAAACTGTGGCAGTGTATGATTTGGGAGGAGGAACGTTTGATATTTCAATTCTTCGCATCAGCGGTGGAATTTTTGAAGTGCTGTCCACGAATGGTGATACTTATCTCGGCGGAGATGATTTCGACAGAGAGATTGCAGAATATTGGATAGAAAAATTGGGGATTACAAAAGAAGAATTGTTATCCAATAAAAGTCTTGCACAAGAATTTCGATTGCAGGCAGAAGAAGCAAAAAGATATTTGAGTAGTCATGATTATTTTATTGGTAAAGTAGCAAATAGTGAAATTAGCTTAACTAAAATTGAATTTGAATCATTAGTAAAACCATTTATAGATAAGACTATTCAATGTTCTAAAAATGCACTGAAAGATGCAGAATTAAATATTGAGGATATTGACGAAGTGATAATGGTGGGTGGCTCTACAAGAGTTCCATTGGTTAAGGAAACTATCAGTAGTTTCTTTAAACGAAAACTACATGACTCACTAAATCCTGATGAAGTAGTAGCAGTAGGTGCAGCAATTCAGGCAGACATACTTGCGGGGAATAATAAAGATTTTTTATTGCTTGATATAACACCACTGTCATTGGGTATTGAAACTATGGGAGGATTGATGGATGTATTGATTCCACGCAATTCAAAAATACCTTCTAAGGCAGGACGTCAATATACAACGCAAAAAGATGGGCAGGGAAGTATGCGAATTGCTGTTTTTCAAGGTGAAAGAGATTTGGTAAAAGATAACCGGAAACTTGCAGAGTTTAATCTGACTAATATTCCAGGCATGCCTGCCGGTATGCCGAAAGTAGAAGTATCATTTTTAGTGAATGCAGATGGCATTTTGGTGGTGAAGGCAAAAGAACTAAGGAGTGGTATTGAGCAAAGTATTGAAGTGAAGCCGCAATATGGACTCACGGATGAAGATGTAGAGAACATGTTACTTACTTCGATTGCTAATGCAAAGGAAGATATGCAGACAAGGTCTTTGGTGGAAGCTCAAACAGAAGCAGGGCAGATAATAGAAATTACCAAGCAGTTCATAACTAAGAATAGGGAGTTACTTACCAAGCAAGAAATCCAGGAAACTGAGTCAGCGATACTAACACTCTCTGATCTCTCAAAGGGCGGAAACAAAGATGAAATTCATGCCGGCATTGAAAAGCTAAATGAAATTTCAAGGCCTTATGCAGAGAGAGTGATGGACAAAGCTATTAGTAATGCCATGAAGGGAAAAAACATCATGGAATAGTAGTTGTATTTTTTTTGAAAAAGCTAATTAATAAATACATCAGTACTAATCCTAGTACGCATAGATTGATGACAAAAGCAATTTTAATTGCAGGTGCCTCGTACCTAAATGAAAATGTATGGCTACCCTTGGGCAAATTAAATCCCATAAAAGCGAAATTGGTTAAAGTAATAGGAGTTAGTTTGTCATCTATAAATAATTTCCAGCGGGGGTAGCTTGTTTGCATTAAAACATACACCCCATCTTCATTAGCAATAATCCTTCCTTCGATGCAATTGGGTTCAAATTTTGTAAAAATAATATTGGCAGAATCACCGGGAGAGTATTCGTTTATTTTCATCAATGATCCCATAAATGCCCATTTTTCAGTTGTTGTACTGTCATTCAATACCTCCCT
>JANORJ010000356.1:0-13259 GCA_031415255.1 Chitinophagaceae bacterium
AGCATGGAAAACAAGGGTGACTGGAAATTATAATGATCAGGAAAAATCGTATCTCTATTCTCCCTGCTATAATATTTCAACTTTAACAGCCCCAACATTAAGCTTCAGTGTTGCATTAGATCTTGAAGATTGCGGAATCACCAATGTCTGTGATGGCGCCTATGTGGAATATTCAGCCGATGGAATAACATGGATTCGCCTTGGTGCATCTGGGCAGGGAACCAACTGGTACAACAGAAGCTATACTGGTAATAATATGTGGAGTGTACAAAATTATCATCGCTGGCATGTGGCAACAATTCCTTTGCCATCTGGTTTAAATCAATTGCGACTTCGTTTTGTAGTTGCAACCGACCAGACTGTAAATCGGGATGGAATTGCTATCGACGATATACATGTGTATGATAACCTTAATGGCATTTATACTACTACCGGCACAAGCCCAGTTGTTAATCAACCAATCGTAAATGGTTCCGGCTGGATTCATTTCATTGAACCTGGCAACAAACTGGTTGCTTCTATCAATCCTAATGGACAAGACTTAGGAAGTACAGATGCTCAATCATATATTAATACTAGTGCGGTACGAATTAGTGGTGTACAATTTTATCATGACAGGAATATTACTATCAAGCCCACAACGGTAGCGTTGGCAGGTTCAGCCACAGTCCGGTTTTATTTTTTAGATACAGAAACGGAGGCTTTGATAAATGCCACCGGCTGTAGTTATTGTTTTAAACCTTCAATGGTTAATGAACTGGGAGTAACCAAATACAGTAATACAGACGATAGCAAAGAAAATGGTACACTGGCAGATAACATACCAGCGAATTATTTATTTATTAATTCAGCCAATACCAAAATAGTCCCATTTGATAAAGGCTATTATGCAGAATTCAGTGTACAAAATTTCTCTGAATTCTGGTTGAACAATGGCGGCTTGGGTAATAACCAACCGTTGCCGGTGCAGCTTATTGATTTTACAGCAAGAAAAAAAGATGGTAAAGATGTGTTGGCTGCTTGGGCAACTGCATCGGAAACTAATGTAAACCGTTTTGAAATTGAAGTAGCCAAAGGAAATGCCGGCTACCAACAAAACCTATTTGTAAAATTGGGTGAAGTAAGAAGCCAAGGTAATTCGATACAAGAGCAGCGATATAGTTTTACTGACGATGAATTTGGTAAAATTGGTGTTCGTTATTACCGGCTAAAAATTATTGATAACGATGGCAGCTTTAAATATTCGGCGGTGCGGCCTGTAGTTTTTGAAGAAGAAATAGAATGGCAAGTGTATCCAAATCCTTCTGCTGGTGTTTTCAATCTTAGCTTACAGGCTAATGATGGGGAACTGGTTAATGTAAAAGTGTATGACCTAGTTGGTAAAACAGTTCAGCAACAACAATTGCAAGCAAACGGATTTGTACAAAAAATAAATATTGACTTGCGGGAATCTCAATTTGCTGCCGGATTGTATTTACTGGAAGCAACAGCAGGAGATAAGAAACAGACTTTCAGAATTATTAAGCAATAAAAAATCCGTCTCGCCTTGGGCGAGACGGATTTCAAGCTATTCTCTTAAATCAGTTTAATGTTGAAATGCTGCCTGAAATTTTTCTATTCATCAGCATAAGACTTTCAGTAGCTGGCGTTATTCCCAACCTTGTTTGGCAACACCGGCTGCAATGGCCGCCAGAGCTTTTTCTGATCCCATCAGGGTGGTAAGTTTATTACCTTTTCCATCATTGCCCTGCGCCATATAGGCACCCTTTGCTGTTTTTGTAATGACAGCATCGAACATCTCAACGCCTTTTTCTTTTGTTTTTACGTTATACGCTGTAATTTTTACATCTGACATGGTCGATAGTTTTTGAGTTAGTAATTCCTGAAATTAAGCATTCTGACGGGTTTTAAAGGGTAAAATTTACAAACAGGCATAAAAAAGTCCTAGTTACCCAGGACTAAGTTGTTTATTTTGAATGACTTAAACATTATATATCCAGCTTGGCATATTTTGCATGACTCTCAATAAATGCCCTTCTGGGGGCCACTTCGTCGCCCATCAGCATGCTGAAAATGCGGTCAGCTTCTGCGGCACTTTCAATAGTAACCTGCTTTAAAGTCCGGGTGGCAGGGTTCATGGTGGTGTCCCAAAGCTGGTCAGCGTTCATTTCACCGAGGCCTTTATATCGTTGAATGTTTACAGAGTCGTCTTTACCAGCCCCTAATCTTTCTACTAAAGCTTTGCGTTGCGTTTCATTGTAAGCATAAACCTGTTCTTTTCCTTTTTTAACCAGATATAGAGGTGGCTGTGCAATGTAAACATATCCCTGCTCTACCATTTCCGTCATATAGCGGAAAATGAAAGTGAGTATCAGGGTGGCAATGTGAGAACCATCCACATCAGCATCCGTCATAATGATAAGCTTGTGATAGCGGAGTTTAGTAAGGTCAAGTGCTTTAGGATCATCCGGAGTTCCCATCTTTACACCAAGGGCGGTAAACATGTTTCTTATCTCCTCATTGTCATAAATCTTATGCTCCATCGCTTTTTCTACGTTCAGAATTTTACCTCTTAGTGGAAGAATGGCTTGGAAACTTCTGTCCCGTCCCTGCTTGGCAGTTCCACCGGCTGAATCTCCTTCTACAAGGTATAACTCGCAACGATTAGGGTCTCTGTCCGAACAATCAGCCAATTTACCGGGTAAGCCACCGCCAGTTAATACTGATTTACGTTGTACCAGTTCTCTTGCTTTTCTTGCAGCTGCCCTTGCCTGTGCTGCTAAAATCACTTTGGCAACGATATTTTTTGCTTCTTTAGGATTTTCTTCGAGGTAAGCTTCTAATACTTTTGAAACAGTGGAATCAACCACACCCATTACTTCGTTATTACCGAGTTTGGTTTTGGTTTGACCTTCAAATTGTGGCTCAGGGACTTTTATTGAAATGATAGAACTCAATCCTTCCCGGAAGTCATCGCCTTCAATTTCCACTTTGGCTTTTTCAAACAAACCATTTTTATCCCCATAACTTTTAAACACTCTTGTTAATGCACGGCGAAAACCAGATACATGGGTACCTCCTTCAATGGTATTGATATTATTAACGTAAGAATAAATATGTTCATTGTAACTGTTGTTGTAGCTCATGGCCACTTCTACCACAACGTTGGAAGTTTCATCTCTTCCTTCTACATAAATTACTTTTGGTATTAGTGCAATACGACCAGCACTAGCATCCAGCATTTCTACAAACTCCACAATGCCACCTTCGCTATAAAAAACATTGGTATAGTTTTCACCGTTCTCTTCTTTTTCTCTTAGGTCAGTTAATACAATACGTACACCACGGTTTAGATAAGATAACTCACGGAGACGACCTTCAAGAATGTCTTTGTTGTAAGTGGTAGTAATGAAAATAGTATCATCAGGCCAAAAATGAACTTTGGTGCCTGTTTTGTCGCTAACACCGGCTTCCCGAACAGCATACTGCGGTACACCAATCTTGTATTCCTGTTCAAATGTTTTTCCATCACGGTTAACCGTTACCAATAACAGTTTGCTCAATGCATTTACACAACTAACACCCACACCATGCAAACCACCAGATACTTTGTAAGAACCTTTATCAAACTTACCACCGGCATGAAGTACTGTCATTACCACTTCCAATGCACTGCGTTTTTCTTTGGTGTGCATCGCTGTAGGAATACCACGACCATCATCTTCTACGGAGATGGAATTGTCTTCATGTATGGTTACAAAAATGTTTTTGCAATAACCAGCTAATGCTTCATCAATGGAGTTGTCTACCACTTCATAAACAAGATGATGCAAACCTTTCACACCAATATCACCAATGTACATCGCCGGACGTTTACGAACGGCTTCCAAACCTTCTAAAACCTGTATACTGTCGGCACTGTAACCGGCCGAAATTGCGGCTGCTTTTTCTTTAGCTTCTGTCGTCATAAAAATGGTAAAAAACTATTGTGAGAAATGAAAAAATGAATACTGACAAATGTACGAAAATAAGGCCTGTTAACCTCGATTTTTAACCCGCTTTTTCTTCCAATTTTAACTGGTGTTGGATAAAAGAAAATGCCCGAAAAAGGGCATTTTATGCTGCAATAATGAATATCTAAAATTGAATGACTTTAAAGCCCTCCTGAGTGCTCGAAGGATAGGGGTTGGGGTATTACCGCTTTACAATCTGCGCCACCAAATCAGCTTCACAACAAACTTTATTACCGACATAAGTAGTGCCTTTCATTTCGCAAATGCCACGACGGATAGGAGCCGATAATTCCATTTTAAGAATCAACGTATCACCCGGCCTTACCATACTTTTAAATTTGCAATTGTCTATTTTAAGAAAATAAGTATCATATTGTCCTTCACCGCTCAGATTGATGGCTAATATGCCGCCGCATTGTGCCAGTGCTTCTATCTGTAGCACACCAGGCATTACCGGGTTGCCAGGAAAATGCCCCTGGAAAAACCATTCGTTAAAAGTTACATTTTTTATACCAACAATATGGGTGTCGCTAAGCTCAATAATTTTATCTACTAAGGCAAAGGGAAAACGATGCGGTAGTGTTTTTTCAATAAACTGCTGGTCATACACTGGTGGTTGGTTGGGGTTATACACCGGAACACCTTTGGTATGTTTATTCTTTTTGATGTACTGTTTTATCTTTTTAGCAAACTCCACATTAGTACTATGCCCGGGACGGTTAGCAATAATTCTTCCTTTGATAGGATAACCAATTAACGCTAAATCTCCGATAACATCTAACAGTTTATGCCTCGCAGGTTCATTGGGAAAACGCAGATCAAGATTATTCAGGTATCCTTCACTTTTTACTTCTATGTTTTCTTTGTTGAATATTTTCTTCAACCGATCCATTTCTTTTTTGTCAACCGGTTTGTCAACAATCACAATGGCATTATTTATATCACCCCCTTTGATAAGGTTATTATCCAGTAGCATTTCTAGTTCGTGTAAAAAGCAAAATGTGCGGCAAGGAGCAATTTCTTCTTTAAAATCTTTCATTGATTTTAACCCGGCATGTTGTGTACCCAACACCGGGGAATTAAAATCTATTAACGTAGTTACCTGATAATCCATGGCAGGCATGGCTACCAATTCCACTCTTTTTACTTCATCGTAATGATAAATATTTTCATCTATACTGTACCAAACTTTAGCTGCATCTTGTTCCACTACTCCGGCTTCTTCAATCAATTCTACAAATGGTTCAGAACTTCCATCCATGATGGGCATTTCAGGCCCGTTTATTTCAAGCAGGCAATTGTCAACTCCCATGCCGACTAATGCAGCCAGCACATGTTCAACAGTACTCACTTTGGCTCCATTAGCTTCCAGTGTTGTGCCACGACTAACATCGGTTACAAGGTCGCAGTCTGCTTTGATGATGGGTTGCCCAGGCAAATCCACCCGTTGAAACTGGTAACCAAATCCGGGGTTAGCAGGTTTCAATGTCAGGTCTGCCATTACACCAGTGTGTAAACCAGTTCCTGAAATGCTTACTGCAGACTTTAGTGTATGCTGTTTATCGGGGTTAAAATTGGGGGCCATAATGCCAGCAATATTAACCTTATTTTCTGTGGAGGAAATCATGCGGGCAAAGATAATTATTCATTTTCAATGCCTTTAAGGAATGCTTAACGGCTATCAAATGATGGTATAATTTTTATAGGAGAAGAGGCGTTTGCCGGTTAGTTTTTCAATTCGGTACAAAATGCCATCTTTTAACGAAAAGCGTTTTTTACTAGTGTTAAAATTGGCATTCCAGTTTTTTCTGGCAATCCTGTTTTTCATTACTGCAGGATGAGTGCCTTTAAACAACTCCAGGGAGTCAGCATCATTTACAAAATCCCACTGCTTCTCTTCATTGTAAGGCGATGGCGTATATCCCTCTCCGTTCCAAAGTGCAGAAAAGGCAGAGATTTTTTCGTTTTGCTTGCTTGGGTGACGAACCCAGCCGTAATGATAAATGCTGGCATCTATCTTTTTTACCTGTAATTTTTTTTGTTGCCTGGTCCTGAATCCCTGTGCATCTTTATAGGAAACGATATTGCGATTGTTTTTTATCAACCTTATTTCATGATCGTACCAGCGCCTTGAGTCGCCTGCATAATCATAACTTCCATATAAATGGACGTATTTAAAAAGTAGCCCTTCTACTTTTTCATTGTCTGCATACTTTTTTGCTGCTGAAACAATAGCATCTAAATATTTTTCATGTACTACTTCGTCTGCCTGCAAGTAAAAGGCCCAGTCGTATCCGGCAGGAACATGTGCCAACGCCTTGTCTGTTTCAATAGCCAGCACCCGGCCACCTTGCTTTAACGAATCATCCCAAACTGAATGAACGATTTTTATTTTTGAGGAACCGATTGATTCAATTAATTCTAACGTACCATCATCGCAGTTGCCAACACTTACAATAAATTCATCAAGGATAGGAAGGATGGAAGTAATGGATTCTACCACCGGGTATTCGTACTTAACTGCATTGCGAACGAAGGTGAAACCGCAAATTTTCATAACTGTGTTTAAGAAACTTTTTCTTCCAGCAATTGCTTAACTAAAGATTCCAGTTCTTTTATTCTTCTCTCCATTTCCGGAAGGTTGCGGGCTATGGCCTGGCTGCGCAATGCTGCTGTATAGTCGTAGGCAGGAGAACCTGTTACCGCTTTGCCGGGTTCAATAGATTTACTAACGCCGCTTTGTGCATTTACTTTGGCGCCATCACCTAATTGTATATGACCCACAAGACCTGCCTGCCCGCCAATCATTACATTTTTACCAATCTTAGTACTGCCACTTACACCAGCCTGTGCGGCAATTATAGTATTGCTGCCAACTTCTGCATTATGTCCCACTTGTATTAGGTTGTCCAACTTGGCACCTGATTTAATAATGGTAGCACCAACTGTCGCTCTGTCAATAGTTGCATTGGCACCAATATCCACATTGTCTTCAATAATTACATTGCCTAATTGTGGAATTTTAATAAATGTTCCATCCGGTTGTGGTGCAAAACCAAAACCATCACTACCGATAACGGTACCGGCCAATATGTTTACATAATTCCCGATTTTGCAATCATGATAAATTTTTACACCGGGGTCTATAGTGCAGTTGTCACCGATAATAACATTGTCGCCAATGTATGTATTGGGAAAAATTTTTGTGTTACTGCCAATTTTTACATGCTCACCAATGTAGGCGAATGCACCAACAAAAATATTTTCACCATAAGTAGCTGTTTTGGCAATATAACTCGGTTGTTGAATGCCGGTCAATTGTTGCTGAACTATTTCCTGGTATTTGGTAAGCAATGTGGCAAAAGCGGTGTAAGCATCAGGAACTCTTATTAATGTTGCGGAAATAGGTTGCTTTAACTCGAAAGCCTCGTTAATAAGAACAACAGAGGCTTTGGTTTTATAAATGTATTCTTCGTACTTGGGATTGGAGAAAAAAGTTAGCTGCCCTTCTTTAGCCTCTTCAATTTTTCCAAACGAATCAACAGTAGCATTAGGGTCGCCTTCTACCTTGCCGTTTACTATTAGTGCTATTTGTGCAGCGGGAAATTTCATTAATTAAAAAACTTTGAGCTATGAGTTTCGAATTACGAGGAAATAGCCAATCTTTCAGGCTCAAAACTCGTAGCTATCTTAAATAACAAATGTAATATTTTTTCACAGTGCCGCTCAGGTTATGCTGAATCAGCGCATTGTCCACTTTAGAAATGTCTTTTATTGTTCCGTCTTTATATAAAATATTTATTCTCTCATCACCGGGATTGTAAGTGGTGTTACTTGCTTCACCGGTAAATACAAAATACTCCGACTCTTTTTCACTAATGCCAAGCTTATCACAAGCTTCTTTTCTTTTCTCACTTACTGCTAATTCATCAAATGGTTCGGCCTGCAATTTTACTTTTAATAAATTTCTTTCTACTATTGAACGACAAAGTGCCGCTAATATTTTATCAGGGTGGTGGCTCCAGTTTTTAATCGTCGCCATCACATCATGGTCATCAAGACGGCAAAACATATCTAAATGCTGCATTATCGAAGAATCAATACTTGGATTTTGTAAAAAGAAACTAAGTTCATCAGTAGCTGCTATCACTGATTGGTCGGCTGCTATTAATTCTTTTGCCCGGCGAATAATTTTTACCAGCATCATTTCTGCACTCAGCACTGTTTTATGCAGATAAACCTGCCAGTACATGAGGCGGCGGGACACTAAAAATTTTTCAATAGAATAAATTGCTTTTTCTTCCACCACTAGGTTGCCTTCCTTTACGGTTAGCATTTTAAGTATACGGTCGTAGCCGATAACACCTTCCGCCACACCTGTAAAAAAACTATCACGATTCAGGTAATCCAATCTATCCACATCCAATTGCCCCGACACTAATTGATGCAGGAATTTTTTTGGATGTTTATTGGTAAAAATTTCAATCGCTGTTTGCAGCTTCCCGTCAAATTCTATATTTAATTTCTCCATCAATAAACGAGAAATGGCTTCGTGGCTTACATTATTTACCAGTTCATTTTCTAGTGCATGGGAGAATGGTCCGTGGCCAACATCATGCAGCAAGATGGCAATTTTTGCACCTAATTCTTCTTCGGCACTTATTTCTATGGCTTTGCTTTTCAATTCATTTATTGCTGTACACATTAAATGGTAAGCACCAAGCGAATGGTGTAATCTTGAATGCACCGCACCGGGATATACTAAATGAGCAAAAGCCATCTGATGGATATTTCTCAGCCGTTGATACACCGGGTGAGAAATTATTTGCAATATCAACGGGTGGTCAATGGTAATAAAACCATATACTGGGTCGTTGATGATTTTGTGGACTGTGGGCATTGTTGCTGTTTTGTTAAAGGCAAGACGACAAAAGTACAAAGGCAGAGTTTAATAAGCTATTTTTACTCTGTCCGTAACTTCACGGTAAATTAGTTTAAACTATACGAATGGCAGTAGCAAAAATTATCTGGGTAGATGATGAGATAGAAAGCCTCCAATCACAAAAAATGTTTTTGGAAAATAAAGGTTATGAAGTGCAAACTTTTACCAATGGGTTTGATGCTATTGACTATGTAAAAGATAACCATGTGGATGTAGTGCTGATTGATGAAAGTATGCCCGGTATTACAGGATTGGAGACGCTGGCAAAAATTAAAGAATTAAAACAATCGCTGCCGGTAGTGCTGATTACAAAAAATGAAACTGAAAACCTGATGGATGATGCCATCGGTTCGCAGATAAGTGATTATTTAATTAAACCGGTTAACCCTAATCAGGTTTGGCTGAGTTTGAAAAAAATAATTGATAACAGAAGGTTGGTGGCTGAAAAGACAACAACAGCTTACCAGCAGCAGTTTCGCCATCTTTTTACGGCATTAAACAGTAATCCTGATTACAATGAGTGGATGGATATTTATAAAAAATTAGTGTATTGGGAGCTGGAGATGGAAAAAAGTGATAGCCCTGAAATGCAGGAAATACTACAAAACCAGAAGAGTGAAGCCAATACAGAATTTTTCAAATTTGTCTCGAGAAGTTATGGCAATTGGGTAAATCCTAAAAGTACCGATGGCCCGGTAATGAGCCATTCGCTGATGAAATTTAAAGTGCTCCCTCATTTGGAAAAAGGCACTCCTTTATTTTTTATACTGATTGATAATCTTCGCTTTGACCAGTGGAAAGCTATTCAACCGATTTTTTCAGAAAGCTTTCGCATACTGGAAGAAGAAAGTTTTTACAGCATTTTGCCTACGGCCACGCAATATTGCCGCAACGCCATTTTTGCCGGGCTGATGCCCGCTGAAATTGAAAAGCAATTTCCAAACCAATGGAAGAATGATGAAGAAGAAGGAGGAAAGAACTTGCACGAAGAAGAATTTTTCAGGGCACAATTGAAAAGGTTAGGGAAAGGAGATTTAAAAGTTTCTTATACAAAAGTGGTGAATAACCAGGCAGGGTTGGATATGATGAATAATATTCACAACCTCCTCAACAATGATTTAAATGTTATCGTTTACAATTTTGTGGATATGCTTAGCCATGCAAGAACGGAAATGGAAGTGCTGAAAGAATTGGCCAGTGATGAAATAAGTTACCGCAGCATTACTACTTCCTGGTTTGAGCATTCGCCGCTGCACCAAGCATTAAAGAAAATTGCTGATAAGAATATAAAAATTGTGCTGGCTACCGACCATGGTAGTGTAAGAGTGAAAACGCCGTATAAAGTAGTAGGAGACAAGCAAACTACTACCAACCTACGCTACAAACATGGCCGCAATCTTAATTATGAGCCCAAAGAAGTGTTGGCTTTTCGTGACCCAAGAGAAGCGGGTTTGCCGGTGCCTTCTATTAATTCATCTTTCATATTTGCCAAAGAGGACAGTTTTTTATGCTATCCCAACAATTACAATTATTATGTAAACTATTACCGCAATACTTTTCAGCATGGAGGAGTAAGTTTGGAAGAAATGATAGTGCCGGTGATAAAGATGCAGAGTAAGTAAGGGCAACGGTGAATAGTCAATAGTGAATGGGTTGTGGAAAACAACCTATTTCATTAACTGTTTAACAGGGCAGTAAATTTTATATTTGCATAAATAATTCACAATTGACTTTTCACCATTCACTATGAAATACACACAAAACACTCTCGATAAATTAGAAGCTATTCCGGAAGAAGTAGGTTATGTGCTGCGGTATGAAAGAGGAACATTTCAAAGCGGCTATTGCATACTAGAAGAAAGAAAGGTGGTGGTGCTGAATAAATTTTTACAAACTGAAGGTCGTATTAATACACTGATAGACCTGATTCCACAGTTAGATATTAACTCGGAAATTCTTACCGAAGGTTCAAAGAAACTTCATGCAGATATTCTTGCTAAGTTGGAAATAGAAGAAAAATAATCAACTACGGGTTACTTAACACTTCTTATTTTGTAATTCGTACTTTTATCTGGTGAGTTATCCTCCTCTCAAAATAATATTTCTTGGCACTGGTACCAGCAGCGGCGTTCCTATGATTGGCTGCGGATGTGAAGTTTGTATATCCACTAATAAAAAAGACAATCGTCTCCGTTCAAGTATTTTGGTACAATCTGAAACTACCACTCTGGTAGTGGATGCAGGCCCCGATTTTCGATACCAGATGCTCCGGCAAAAAGTAAAGCAATTAAATGCCGTGGTGTTCACACATTCTCACAAAGACCATATAGCAGGCTTGGATGATGTAAAAGCGTTTAATTTTTTAATGAAAAAGCCGATGAACATCTTTGCAGATGTGGCTACGGAACAAGCATTAAAACGAGAATTTTATTATGCATTTACCGATACCAAATATCCGGGCATACCACAACTCAATTTGAATACGATTAGCCTTGAGCCATTTATTGTTGGCGATATTCCTATCGTTCCCATTTTAGTATGGCATTTAAATATGCCAGTGCTGGGTTTCCGGTTTGGAAAGTTTACATATATAACAGATGCCAACAGGATAGATGAACCCGAAATGGATAAAATAAAAGGCAGTGAAGTGCTGGTGTTAAACGCCTTGAGAAAGCAAACGCATATCTCCCATTTTACACTGAATGAAGCAATAGACCTTGTAGAAGAAATGAAAGTACCGACTGCTTATTTTACCCATATCTCACACCAACTCGGTCTTCATGCAGTTATAGAAGCAGAACTTCCCGACGGCATTAACCTGGCTTATGATGGACTGACACTTGAGTTCTCTTAGTAAAAGTTTCAAAATTTTAAACCCTAACACTTGTTAGTTTAAAATAAAATTACCTTACCTTGCAGTTACCTTTAATGATTGCTTGCTTTTTTATAAAGGTTCAAGACTGTGCCACCCCTAATACTGAGTTTATCGAAGTATGGAGTGGCACATTTATTACTACACAACCAACGATTTTAGTGTTATGAATTTTCAATCCGATGAGCTTACACAACAGGTAGCTCAAACCGCCAGAGACTTTGCACAACAACATATAAAACCACATGTGATGGAGTGGGACGAAAGCCAGGAATTTCCTGTTCACATTTTTAAAGAAATGGGAAAACTGGGATTGATGGGTGTATTGGTACCGGAAGAATATGGCGGCGCCGGGCTGAGTTAT
Source organism: Chitinophagaceae bacterium (assembly GCA_031415255.1). Taxonomy (GTDB): domain Bacteria; phylum Bacteroidota; class Bacteroidia; order Chitinophagales; family Chitinophagaceae; genus JJ008. Next base: position 12,192 of record JANORJ010000356.1, read on the forward strand.
TTTGAATATAAAACAGTGATTGAAGAAATAGCCAAAGTTTGTGGGTCAATTGGATTAAGTATTGCAGCACATAATTCTCTTTGCACCGGCCACATTATGACGTTTGGCAATGAAGAGCAAAAGAAAAAATGGTTACCCAAATTGGCTACTGCAGAATGGTTAGGTGCATGGGGACTCACAGAAGCAAACACCGGCAGCGATGCTGGTAATATGAAATGCACAGCAGTAAAAGATGGCAACGATTGGATAATTAATGGAACAAAAAACTGGATTACCCATGGCAAAAGTGGTGATGTGGCCGTAGTGGTATGCCGAACCGCTGAGCCACGAACAAAAAATAATTCAACAACGTTTGTAGTAGAAAGAGGAACAGCAGGGTTTAGTGCAGGAAAAAAAGAAAACAAACTCGGCATGAGGGCCAGCGAAACGGCAGAAATGATTTTTGATAATTGCCGCATACCCGATGCCAATCGTTTGGGTGAAGTGGGTGATGGTTTTAAACAAGCTATGAAAATATTAGATGGAGGAAGAATCTCCATTGCCTCTCTTTCATTGGGCATAGCCAAAGGTGCTTATGAAGCAGCCTTGCAATATTCGCAGGAGCGATACCAGTTTGATAAACCAATCTCCAGTTTTCAAGGTATCTCTTTTAAACTAGCAGATATGGCAACTGAAATAGCTGCCGCAGACTTACTTACTTTGCAAGCCTGCGATTTAAAGAACCGTAAACAACCGATGACAAAAGAAGCGGCCATGGCAAAATATTATGCCAGCGAAGTGGCGGTTCGTACTGCTAACGATGCCGTACAGATTTTCGGCGGTTATGGCTACACAAAAGATTTTCCGGTAGAAAAATTTTATAGGGATGCAAAGCTTTGTACGATTGGGGAAGGAACGAGTGAGATACAGAAGATTGTGATTTCGAGAGAAGTATTGAAATAATTAAAAATTAGTAATTAAGAATTAATAATTCAATCCTGCTTCGGCGGGATTTTTTCTACCGGAAAATCTTTTGTGTAGCCATAACCGCCGAAAATCTGTACGGCATCGTTAGCAGTACGAACCGCC
>JANORJ010000357.1:0-3264 GCA_031415255.1 Chitinophagaceae bacterium
CCATCCCGATTGCTATCGGGAGCCGTCTGCTGACTTTCAACTTCTAACTCCTGACTCCTGACTACCGACTCAATCAAAACTCCCCCTGCCTTTCTGTCCTGCCAGTACAAATCATTTGGCCACTTTATTTTGGTGTCATCACCCGCATATTTCATAAAAAAATCCTGTACAGCCACTGCCACACAGGCACTTAGTTGAAACTGCTGTGCAAGCGGCAAGGGCTGCGGCTTTACTAGCAGGCTCAATATTATATTATCCCCTTTTTCAGAAGTCCAAACCTTGCCCCGCTGCCCTTTTCCCGCCACCTGCTCATGAGCAAAAAAGGCCATGCCGTGCTGTGCCAAACCAGCATGGATTTGCTGGCGGGCATAGTTGTTGGTACTTTCAACCGATAGCAGTTCAATAAACGGTAAACCGAAGGGTTTTGTGGCAGAAGGTTGTGGCAATTAATTGCTATTTTTGACAAAGTAACAGTGTTTATGGTTTAGGGTTTACAGTTTATCGTTGATAACCTTCGAAAAAGCAGAACTCTACCAAAAACAACAAACAATAAACGAAAAACAACTTCATTATTTGGAACAACTGGCATCCCTAACCACCCGCAAAAAAAGTGCAGCACGGTTAACGAAGAACTCAAAAATCATCAAAACCATTATTGCCGCTATTCAGGAAAAAAAAGGAGAGAATATTATCTCTCTTGACCTGAAGAAAATAAATGAGGCCGTAGCTGACTTCTTTATTGTATGCGAAGCAAGCAACCCTACACAGGTAAAAGCAATAGCAGACAATGTGGAGTATCGGGTAAATGAAAAATGCAGCGAACATCCTTATCACCACGAAGGCTTTCAGCAACTGCAATGGGTGTTGATTGATTACGTAAATGTGGTGGTGCATGTAATGCTGACTGAAACCAGAAAATTTTATCAGCTGGAAGAAATGTGGAGTGATGCTGCCAGTGATGAACACAATGAATAATGTTAAATATTTCTCTTTCACGAACTTTTTGTTACAATAATTATTAATTAGCAGGAACACAGAAAAATATATGGCACAAGACCCCAACAAGAACGAGAGCAAGCAACCACGGTTTGGCAATCGCCCCGGTGGAGGAGATGATCCCAATCAGCCTAAAAAAGGACCAAAATTTAGCATGTATTGGATATATGCTATCATATTCGCAGTACTGATAGGATTCCAATTGTTCAGTCCCTTTTCGCCCAACGCTGCCAAAACCAACAACCTTGCTTTTAAAAACATGGTGCTGGCTGGCGAAGTAAGCAAATATGATATAGTGGATAATCGGAAAACAATAAAAGTTTTTCTGACACCTGCCGGTATTGAAAAACATAAAGTAGCATTAAAGGAAGGTGTTACTGGTAAGATAAGTGAGAAAGGTCCTCAAATGACGTTTAAGTATTCCGGGGACTTTGAAAAACAGATGGATGATTTTTATAAAGAGAATAATGTTTCCAACGATAAACGAGTGGTGTTTGATGTAAAAACAGAAAGAGACATATTGGGCGGTGCTTTACAATTTTTATTACCCATCTTACTATTTGTTGGCCTCTGGATATTATTGATGCGCAAAATGAGTGGCGGTGGTGCCGGTGGTGGTGGCGGCCCCGGTGGCATTTTCAATATCGGTAAGTCAAAAGCTACTTTATTTGATAAAGGAACAAAAGTGAATATCACTTTTGCTGATGTAGCCGGTCTTGATGAAGCGAAAGTGGAAGTGATGGAGATAGTTGACTTTTTAAAAAATCCCAAAAAATATACAAACCTCGGCGGCAAAATTCCAAAAGGTGCTTTATTAGTCGGCCCTCCGGGTACTGGTAAAACATTGCTGGCAAAAGCCGTAGCAGGAGAAGCACAGGTTCCCTTCTTTAGTTTAAGTGGTTCCGACTTTGTGGAAATGTTTGTGGGTGTTGGCGCCAGTCGGGTAAGAGATTTATTTAAACAAGCAAGAGAAAAAGCACCTTGTATTATATTCATTGACGAGATAGATGCCATTGGCCGTGCAAGAGGTAAGAATGCGATGATGAGTAATGATGAAAGAGAAAGCACCTTGAACCAGTTGCTGGTGGAAATGGATGGTTTCGGAACAGATGTAGGCATTATTGTATTAGCAGCTACCAACCGTCCGGATGTATTAGATACAGCATTACTTCGTCCAGGTCGTTTCGACAGGCAGATAACTATTGACAAGCCAGATTTGGTTGGTCGTGAAGCAATCTTCAAAGTGCATCTGAAACCAATTAAGATTTCTAAAACGTTAGATATACATAAACTGGCGGAACAAACTCCCGGATTTGCTGGTGCAGATATTGCCAATGTGTGTAATGAAGCTGCATTGATTGCTGCAAGAAAAAATAAAGAAGCGGTTGACATGCAGGATTTTCAGGATGCAGTGGACAGAGTGATTGGTGGGTTGGAAAAGAAAAACAAAATCATTTTACCTGACGAGAAAAAGATTATCGCCTTTCATGAAGCCGGTCATGCTGTTTGTGGTTGGTACCTAGAGCATGCCTACCCGTTGCTGAAAGTAACCATTGTGCCAAGAGGTACAGCAGCATTGGGCTATGCACAATATACTCCGAAAGAGCAATACCTGTATAACACCGATCAGTTAACAGATCAAATTTGTATGACACTCGGTGGCAGAGCAAGCGAAGAAATCTTCTTCAATAAAATTTCTACCGGTGCTCAGAATGATCTGCAGCAGATAACAAGAATTGCCTATGCAATGGTGACTGTGTATGGTATGAGTGATAAAATAGGTAATATCAGCTACTACGATCCGCAGCAGGAAACAACATTTACTAAACCGTATTCTGATGAAACGGCTAAAATGATAGACCAGGAGGTACGTAAATTGATTGATGATGCATTGAAAAAACAAAGCAATTGCTGAGAGAAAAGAAAGGCGATGTTGAGAAATTAGCCAACGCATTATTAGAAAAAGAAGTGTTGTTTCAAAGTGATGTAGAAGCCCTTATCGGTAAAAGACCATTTGAAGAAAAGAAAGCACTGGTAGATGAAGCCCCAATTGCAGAAATAGTGGAAGGAACCGTGGCAGCAGCAGAACCAAAAACAGAAGATGAAAAAGCAACAGGTGAACAAACCGGTACTATTGGTTTGGCGCCGTCTATTTAATAGATATGTATGAATGTTTCCACATCAAAGGAAAATATTTTAAAAAAAATCCGCAAGGCGTTGAGTCACTCAACGCCTTTGCCTTTTCCACAAAGTGAAGGTAATCAATCA
>JANORJ010000358.1:0-10930 GCA_031415255.1 Chitinophagaceae bacterium
TGGCTTTCACTCTTGTGGGTATTAAAGACAGGATGAGAAAGAAAAGAACTTGTTCTTGTTAATGTTGAAGGAATATCAGTTCAACGTCATGGTGAATATCAAACGCCACCGGGTCTTTATCGTTTTCAAAACAATTAATCAGATCGTATAAATCACCAATATCTGTTGTTTCGTCTAATGAAATTCCAATATGGTTGTTATTAATATAGCGAAGGTTGATAAGCTGTCGTTCTGCTTTTTCTTTTATTGTGGCAATATCTTTTACTTTAACTACAATGGTATCGAAGAAATTGTTGGAGACTAATTCAAAACCTCTTTCCTCAATTGCTTCAGCAATAGTTTGTGTTAGTAATGCAACTCTCTTTGCAATATTTTTCAATCCATCAGGACCATGAAATACGGCATACATCGCCGCCATATTAGCCAGCAATGCCTGTGCGGTACAAATATTTGAAGTAGCTTTTTCTCTTTTGATGTGTTGTTCTCTTGTTTGTAATGCCATCCGCAAAGCCCTGTTGCCCTGCGCATCTATACTAATGCCGATAATACGGCCAGGAATATTTCTTTTGAAATCATCTTTACACGACATGAATGCAGCATGAGGACCGCCATAACCTAGCGGTACACCAAAACGCTGTGCAGAACCAATGGCTACATCCGCACCTAATTCTCCGGGAGGAGTAAGTAATGTTAACGCTAATAAATCAGTTGCCATGGCGACATAAGCACCGGAGGCATGAACGTTATTTATAAATCCTCTGTAATCCTCAATTGAACCTTTATCATTCGGGTATTGAACAATAGCGCCGAAGTAAGTGGTGTCAATGGTTGCAGTTTTATAATCGCCTTCTACAATTTCAATTCCAATAGGTACAGCTCTTGTAACTATTACATCTTTTGTTTGCGGAAAAATTTCACGGTCAACAAAAAACTTTGGCCTTTCTATATGATCTTGTTTGTTTAGTGAGTTGAAGAACATGGTCATTGCTTCAGCGGCAGCCGTTGCTTCATCTAATAAAGATGCATTGGCGATTGGTAAGCCGGTTAAATCACTCACCATTGTCTGGTAGTTTAATAAACTTTCCAATCGACCTTGCGAAATTTCTGCCTGATAGGGAGTGTACTGTGTGTACCATCCCGGGTTTTCAAAAACATTTCGAAGAATAACAGACGGAATGATATTATCATAATATCCCTGCCCGATATAATTGGTGAATACTTTATTCTTCAGCGATACTTCTTTAATATGTTTCAGGTATTCATGTTCACTCATCGCCGGGGGAATGTTCAGGGAATGGTTCATCCGGATAGCCGGGGGAACGGTGTTGCTTATTAACTGATCCAAACTTTCCGCACCAATTTTTTTCAACATTTTATTAGTGTCAGCTTCATTAGGTCCGATATGGCGGGGGATAAACTCGTTAGCTTGCTGTTCAAAAAGATTCATATAAGTTATGGGGTGATAAGTTGTAAGTTATAAGATTTGCGGGGCAAAGTTACGGGGAGGTAGGCATAAAAACAGTTGATTGTTAAAGGATGGGGATAAGCGGTTTATTACCTTTCTTTGCACCATGGAGGAAAAGCTTTTACAGAACTGGGAAAAGAAATCAGGTGAACGGCAAAAGGAATATAAAAAATTTTTGCACAGGGCTAATAAAAATGCGGTGCTTCGGCAATTGCCCGACCTGAATGAGGAAGCCTTTGAAAAAATAGATTGTCTGCAATGCGCCAATTGCTGCAAAAGTTATTCTCCGCGATTTACTCCACCCGATATAAAACGCATCAGCAAATACCTCGGTATTAAGGATGGCGAATTTAAGGAGACCTACCTGACGCAGGATGATGAAGGAGATAATGTAACGAAAACAAAACCCTGTCCTTTCTTGGATACAGATAATAAGTGCAGCATTTATGATGTTCGTCCGATTGACTGTGCCAGGTTTCCTTATATGGACAATGATTTTATGTTGAAACGGCAACCGCTGGCTTTAAAAAACTCTACTTTTTGCCCCATCACTTATTATGTAATTGAGAAACTGATTGCGGCTGAAAAGGGGAAATAGTACTTATTGCGGCGACCAAATATTGCAGAAAACCCTTCCTTTTCGCTGTGAGTAAATAAAATATACGACAAAATGGATTTATTTAGTACAAAATGTCGTATATTTGGGCAAAGGAAAAAAGATGTCAGAAAAAGCCAAAAAGGAAAAGAGGTACATTATTAAAGAAGAGCCATTGTCTATAATGGAAGAGGCGGCAGTGCAATACAATTCGTTGCGGGTTATTCTTGGTGGAAATAAATCCATTGATAAATCTATTGCCGGTGATTTTGATTTAATAGCCCTTACCCGAGAAGGCATTAAAAAATCTACTCTTAAATCACTAGCAGAGCATTTAGGGATCACCCTAGAAACGATGAGTGGTTTGCTGCACAGTTCTCACCGCAATATTCAGCGAAAAGATGATAATGAATTATTAGATTCTTTAAAAACAGAAAAGGTGCTAGAGTTGGCGGCCTTTGCGCAGCGGGGCATTGAAGTTATTGGTGATAAAATTTCTTTTGCAGAATGGCTGCATAGCCCACTTACCTCTTTAGGCAATAAAAGACCTGTTGATTTTTTAGACACTTCTTTTGGTATTCAATTAGTCATTAAAGTGCTTGGCCGTTTGGAGCAGGGTGTTTTTTCATAATAAAAAAATGGAAGTTTACCGCATCACCCAAGAAGAGTATGCCAACGATTTATCCGGCAATGGTGCAAGGTTGTTTGGCGGTCGCTGGAACAGTGAAGGCTTTTATGCTCTGTATGCAGCGGCCTCCCGTTCGCTGGCTTTGTTAGAAACACTGGCACACACACCGGCAAAAATGCTGCAGCAGAAAACATATATGCTGATTACTATTGCAGTGCCTGATAAAATGATTGTAAGGGAAATAACTATTGATAAACTTTCAACTGATTGGGATGTGCCGGACATACGGCAGTACACACAAAAAATGGGCGATAGTTTTTTATTGGCAAAAAAAGAACTGCTATTATCTGTACCAAGTGTGCTGATGCCGGAAGAAAATAATTATATGGTAAACCCCTTGCATGCCGAATTTAAAAAAATAAAAATAATACATAGCCGCAGAATTGGTTTTGATAAAAGGGTGGTGGTTGGTTTGTGATTATTTTGAAGTGCAATGATTTATTCTCCGCCACCGCCACCATCTCCGCCGCTGCTGTCTCCACTACTATCACTACTGTCTGCATCATGTGAGTCATTGCGATGATGATGATCCGTATGAGTATTGTTACTTGTACCACTACCCGCATCATTGCCGCTGGCAGCACTATCGTTCTTTTCGCTTTTATTTTTGTTAGTGGATGAAATGATGAGGCCGTAGATGATTAAGGCGGCTATAAGGATAATGACGATTTTCATGGGAGTTATTTACCTGTTAGTTCATCCCACGCCGCACCCAACGGCCTTTGTATCCCATCCGTTTTCCATTCTTCTCCGCCGGGAATCAACGTAGCTTTTAATACTTCTTCTTTTGTTTTGCCGGCTTTTATTTCTCCTTCTACAAACTTCAGCACATTGCCAAGGTAGTCTCTGAACTTATTTAACTCATCCGATGTCCCGGTTACTTTATAGCCAGTGCCTGCATGGCCAAACACATACATCGTGTCATTGTCAAATTTACTCAATGCTTTGTTCAGCACTTCTATCCAGCTTTTCATATTAGCACCTGCGTTACGATCAACAAAAGGATGGCGGCGGTTAAATAATAAATCGCCGCAATGCACAATATTGGCATGTTGAAAATGAATAAAGCTATCGCCATTAGTATGGCCTGCACCAAAATAATGGAGTTTCAGTTTTTCATTTCCAACTCTTTTAGTCCAAGTGTCGGTAAAAGTTAAATCGGGGTAAAGTTGTTTGTCTTCGTTTTTATTCTGCTTCGCAGATTTTTCCTGGTTGGTTTTGGAGTTGGCATGCGCCACCACATTTCCTACTATTCCTTTAAACGAAATATTGCCGCTGCTATGGTCGCCGTGGTGGTGTGTGTTGATGAGTAACTTAAATGCTTTATCCGATTTCTTTTTTAATTCATCAATCAGGTGCTTGCTCTGTTCCGGAAATTGTGAATCCACAACCACCATTCCTTTTTTTGATAAAAGAAACGCAATTGTGCCACCTTTCTCTTCGAAGATGCCGATGTCATTTCGCAGCATGGTTATCTTCCACGGGTCTTCAAAGAAAGAAGACAATACATTTTGTTGTGCTAATGTCAATGCACCGATAGTGAGTGCAGAGTTTTTTATGAATGTACGCCGTTGCATATATTTTGTTTAATTTTTAAAAGTTAAGCTGTTTGGATCTTCTTCTATCCGTATATATTTATTATATCCAAAAGTGGAATAGTAAAGAGTCCAGAGGAAAAAAGGAATGGCCAGCCATATGATATAACTGATCCCATAACTGTTTTTTAAAAAAGAATGGAGTATAAGAATGGCAAACTCCATCACAATAGTAAGATCAGCGAATTTAAATGTACTAACAATAACAGTCTGTTCCTGATCTCCAGCAACAGAAAATGTGATTTTATTGCTCCCACACCAATATACTTTTGCTTTTATAGTATGATTGCCTTCCGGTATTTCGAATTCTTCCGTCTGTCCGTTTGAAATACTTCCAATCTTATTCCCATCAATGTAAATGCGAAAAATTTGTAGCCAACTGACCAATTCTCTTTTCCTTTTGATTACTATGGTTGCCATTTAAAGGGGTGCTTATCTTGTTACAAGTTAAGTATTTCAACTCACCCTGCTACTGATTTCTCAAGATAAACCGGGAAAGACTAATACTCAAACTTCCTCAACTTCGGCACTTTAACCCAGGTAACAATAACAACAATCAACGTCATACAGCCACCAAAAACAACCGAAGGAACAACACCCATCAGGCGGGCAGCTAATCCGCTTTCAAACTGACCGAGTTCGTTGCTGGAGTTGATGAACATGGAACCCACACTACTTACACGACCCCGCATGTGGTCGGGAGTTTTTAATTGCATTATCGTTCCTCTTATTACTACACTAATGCCATCGAGCATGCCGGCAACCATCAGCGCCACAAAAGAAAGTATAAACCATTTTGATAAAGCGAAAAGAATAATGCAGGCACCAAAACCGGCTACGGCCATCATCAATTTTTTTCCTTGTGCTTTTTTTAACGGAGAAACGGTGAGCAGTATGATGACTAAGATGGAGCCAATATCTGAAGCAGCATTTAGCCAACCAAAACCCTGCGGCCCAATTTTTAAAATGTCTTTGGCATACACTGGCACCATTGCTACCGCACCGCCAAATAGCACCGCAAACATATCTAATGAAAAGGTGGCTAATATTTCTTTTGTTTTAAAAACAAACCGCAATCCTTCTTTCATACTCTCCCATGTTTTCTTTTCACCGCTTTGTGCTATCGGTGGTTTTGGTTTTAACAGCGTAAGTAAAAAAAATGCAATGATAAGTAAAGAGCAAATAATAATGAGTGTACCAGTAATCCCTAATTTCCAAATAAGAAAACCACCAGCAGCATGGCCGGTAACAGAAGCAGAAAGCCAGGAGCCTTGTGTCCAAGTGGTGGCGTTTTGTAAATAGTGCCGTGGCACAACACTGGCCAGCATAGCAGAAAAAGTGGGTCCGGTAAACGAACGAACAATGCCAGTGCAAAAAATTACGGCATAAATGCAAATGGAAATGGCGTATTTAGTTAAATGATTGCTGGTGTAAGAAGTGGAGAGAAATAAAAGAACAGCAGCGGCGCAGGTATAAAAGAAAACTCCTTTTAGTATTAGTTTTCTTTTTTCACTTTTATCAATGGTATGCCCGGCATACAACGCCATAGACAGTGCCGGAATAACTTCTGATAAACCAACTAAACCAATGGCGAATGGATCGCCGGTTAATTCATACACCCACCAGGCTACTAATGTACTCATCATCCGCAGGGCGGCGATGAAAGTAAATCGTCCAAGCATCAGGTTTCTGAATTCGGGAATGCGAACTGCTGCAAAGGGGTCGTTGGTTATTTGGGTGACAGGAGATTTGCTGTCCATTCGGGCAAAGATAGGTAGTGAACATCGAACAGAGGATCAAGGAATTTCGAACAAAGAATGAAATACATAAAATGCAGAGTTTCCCTACTTCATCATTCCGTGTTCCTTGTTCATCTGTTCGGTGTTCTTATGGCAGCGTTAAATAGTGCTGTCCATCTTCATATTCTTTGTCCAGCGCATCATAAATTACCTGTATGTGCTTTTCATTGCCGAGAAAATCAGCATTGCTGGCATCTACGAAAAGTGTTTTGATATTATGTTGCTTTAAATACTGAGTGTAGGTTTCCTGTATATTAAACAAATAGTCGTCAGGAATATTCTGTTCGTAGGAGCGGTTACGTTTTTTGATATTGGCTTGTAGTTTAGTAACCGATGCGTGGAGATAAATAACAATATCGGGTTTGGTTAATTGCTGATTGATGATTTCGAACAGCCGCTGGTATAAACGAAACTCATCATCGGGTAAAGTTACTTTGGCAAACAACAAGCATTTGGTAAACAAGTAATCAGAAATGGTGAGGTTCTGAAACATATCTTTTTGTTGCAAAAATTCTTTTTGTTGTTTGAAACGTTCGGCCATAAAAAAAAGTTCCAGTGGAAAAGCATACTGACCGGGGTTTTCATAAAACTTAGGTAGAAAAGGGTTGTCGGCAAACTCTTCCAGTATCAGCCGGGCATTGTAATGTTTGGATAGCAGATGTGCCAGTGTTGTTTTACCGGCACCTATGTTTCCTTCTATGGTGATGAAGTTGTAATTCATTAAAGTAATTGGTGAATGGTCAATAGTGAATTGCAGCATTCATTTGAGGTTGCAAAATAACCGAAATGAGAGTTGTAAGATGACGGCAGGAATAGTTTGTGGATAAATCTGTAGTATCCTGTATTATTATACATCCATTCGAGATACTTGCAGTTCGTCCTTACATTCTTTCAATAGTTCAGTAACTGTTTTATTCATTACCGGGTGTATTATATCCGGCGCTATTTCTGCTAATGGCAACAAGGCAAATCGGCGGTTTTGCATTTCAGGATGAGGAAGTTTTAGAAACGGGTAGTTATGTTTTTCATTATTAAAAAGAAGGATGTCAATATCAATAAGCCGGGGGCCGTATTTTTCTTGTCTTAGCCGACCCATTTGTTTTTCTATTTTTAAAATACGACGGATAAGTTGCCGTGCCGTTAACGTGGTTGTGATTTCAATTGCCTGATTTAGAAAAGCAGGCTGGTCTGTATTGCCCCATGCTGCTGTTTCATATAGTGATGATGCTACCGCGATAGTTCCACATTGCTGGTTGATAAATTGCCGGGCGGTGGCTAGATATTGCTGCCTGTCACCAAGATTGCCACCGGTAAGTAAATATGCTTTGTTCATAAAGGGTCAAATATCTTTAATTTCAGCGGTCAACAATTACTTCTTTCAATTGATTTTTCATTTACTAATGTGTTATTTAAATACATTTGCCCACCAGCATGAAACTACAAAAACAACCGTATAGTCAGTCAAAGGCATTGTGGGCTATAACAAGAGCCAGTTTCAAAGCAATTTTTGCTAATCCCAGTGCAATAATATTCAGTATTTTATTTCCTATCATTTTCACCTTAATTTTTGGGGCTTTTGGAAGTAGTAATGGCGTTAGCTATCGTATTGCTTTAACGGCTGACAGCGATACTTCACAAGGTTTTTATACCGGATTGAATAAAATTCCGGGTGTAAAAATTATTTATTACGCAGATACTGTATTACGTAACAAAGATCTTAATAAAGGCAGGCTTACAGCCATATTGGATATTAAGAATGAAGTGGATACTGCGGATAAACCACATTACACTATTGGAATAAGATCAACCACGGCCAGTTCCAATACAGTTTATTCTTTTAGAGCAGCGTTGGATTTGGTGAAGCTACAGTTAGAAAAAATGCTGAATAAAGACGCTGAAAATTATGTGGTAATCAATGATCCGGTAGTGGAAAAAGTAAGAAAATTTCGACCAATAGATTTCATACTTCCCGGTCAGTTGGGGTTCTCCATTTTATTCTCTACTTTATTTGGTGTAGCCTTTACTTTTTTTGGCTTGCGGGAGCAATTGGTGTTGAAGCGGTTTTACGCATCACCGGTCAGCAAGATGAATATTTTACTGGGCATTGGTATGAGCCGTTTATTTTTCCAGTTGCTTAGTGTGGTAGTGCTGATCTTATTCGGACACTTTGCACTAAACTTTACTTTGCATCATGGCATTTTTACTTTTCTGGAGATTATCGCCATGACCATTATCATGCTTTTTCTGTTGATGGGAGTGGGGCTTATCTTCAGCAGCATTGCAAAAAGCGATACATCAATACCTTTACTGATTAATCTTTTTGGGTTTCCGCAGATGATGTTGTCGGGAACTTTCTTTCCTATTGAAGTTTTTCCAAAATGGCTGCAGGAGATATGCCGGGTGTTGCCTTTAACGCAATACAATAATGCTATCCGGAAAATATCATTTGAAGGTCTAAGCATCATTGATTGCTGGAAAGAAATAGGCATACTCGGTATCTGGATGGCCATTACATATTTTATCGCTGCAAGAGTTATCAAATGGGAGTAATCAGACTTGGTATTATCAGCCTTATTGTTTTCTTCCTGATTATTACAGGTATCTCACTTTTCATTCCTTCCCATATCCGTATTTCAAAAGCAGTTGACATCAATGCAAATAGAGATTCTGTAGTAAGTCAACTTAATAACCCCGTAAATTGGAAGAAATGGTATCCCGGTGCCGACACATTAGATCTTCTTTTTGTAGATGGGAAAGTGAAAGGCATTGTTACCGGTTATTTGCAAGGATTAATGATAACTAATACAAGTGACAGCACGGTTAGCCTGAATAATGCCGGTCCCAATTCTAAAAAAGGTGAATCCGGCTGGAATTTGTATGACGGAAGAACTCCCAATTCGGTAACTGTGCAATGGTATATGGATTTTCATCTTCGGTGGTATCCGTGGGAAAAATTTTCCAGCCTGCTGTTAGAGAAACGATACGGAGCCATGATGGAACAAGGGCTTGATAAGCTGAAAAAAATACTCGAAAAGTAAATACCAGAAATAGAATTTATTTGCAGTTTTTTGCGGGACAAAATTCGGGTTGTTGCAATTATTTGCCACTTTGTGCAACATTTTCATTTTCAAATTGTCTAAGATGCTTAACTTGGTTTTTCTTTTCTCATAAGAACAAGTAATACTAACTCCTATAATTTTTTAAGAACTAAAACTGCTAACAATGAATCAACCTCAACGCTTATTGCTTTGGAAATGCAAAAATATTTCCTTTGTAATTTTATTGCAGCTATTTGCATTGGCTGCAACAGCACAAGTAAAAATCAGTGGAAAAGTAACCGGGCCCGATGGAAAAGGAGTTCCCTCCATTTCTGTACAAATCCGGAATACTACTACCGGCACTGTTACCGATGTGAATGGTGCATATATTATTAATACCGCTTTAAAACAAGGCAGTTATTCACTTGAATTTTCAGGGGTAGGCTTTAAATCTGTTACACAATCATTTTCTACAGATGGAAGCAGTAGCGTAACACTTGATGCCACCGTATCAGAAGATATTCTTGGTATGGATGAAGTGGTAGTAACGGGTACCGGTGTGGCCACCAAGAAAAAACAATTGGGAAATGCCATTACCACCGTTTCTGGTAAAGATTTATTACGAGGCGGTGCAACCTCTATTGATGGTGCATTACAAGGTAAAGTAGCTGGTGCTCAGATAAACCAAAATAGTGGTAACCCTGCTGGTGGTATAACGGTGAGGCTTCGAGGACCAAGTACAATTGTAGGTTCTTCTGATCCATTATATATTATAGATGGTGTTATTGTTAACAATGACTCCCGCCAGTTAATAGACCTTGGTGGATATGCACAAAACAGGTTGGTAGATTTAAACCCTGCCGATATTGACAGGATTGAAATTATTAAAGGAGCTGCTGCGGCAGCTATTTACGGTTCTAGAGCTAACAACGGCGTAGTACAAATATTTACCAAAAAAGGAAAAGAAGGAAAACCACAGTTCAGTTTTTCTACTCAGTATAAATCTTCATCGTTAAGAAAGAAATTGGAGATGAATACAGTTCCTTTTCGGTTTACCAATTTTACTGCATCAGACTTAACTACGGTACCGGTTCAGCGTTACGATTATCAGGACTTGATTTTCAGAAATGCAAAAGGCACCGAAAATAGTTTCTCTGTGTCTGGTGGTAGCCCAACAACGAAATATTATTTTTCTGCCAATAATTTATTTAACCAGGGAATTGTAGATGGAACAGATTTTAGCCGCAATGGTTTGCGTTTAAATCTGCAACAAAAATTATCAAAGATTGCTACACTGAATGTAAACACAGCATACAGTTATTCATCAAGCAATGAAATACCGAATGGAGGAATTAATGAAGCATACGGAGCTTTCACCGGTTTTATTTTTGCCAATAATTATGTAAACCCTGTAAAAGATCCTGTCACAGGTATCTTCCCGGCAGTAGGTGGAAATAATTTACGACGAACAAATCCATTAGAGGCTATTGAAAGGTTCAGCTTCAAGCAAACTACTGGCCGTATTGTTACAAGTGCTCAGTTAAATATTAAACCTGTTACAGGTTTAAACATTGATTACACATTTGGGTTAGATAACTATACACAATCTGCTACAGGATATATTCCTCCAAAAAATACAACTCCCTCTTATGATGGTGGTTTTTCCAGAAGAGGTGATGCGACTGTTTTACAATTGAACAACGATCTGAATATCAGTTATCAGAAAAATATTTTTGAAAAACTGCAGTCC
>JANORJ010000359.1:0-2799 GCA_031415255.1 Chitinophagaceae bacterium
AAACAATCCCTTTGCTTACGATCTGCCACTGATAATTGATGACGCAAAAAATAAATTTGATAATAAATAGGTGTTGAATATATAAAATGGCAAGAATAATCGGTGTAGCAAATCAAAAAGGTGGAGTTGGCAAAACAACTACTGCTATCAACTTAGCGGCAAGTTTTGCTGTACTGGAATATAAAACATTGCTGGTAGATGGCGACCCACAGGCCAATAGTACTACAGGTGTTGGCTTTGACTTGCATAATATTACCCAAAGTCTTTACGACTGTATGGTAAATGAGTCGAAGGCCAAAGATGTAATATTGAAAACAGAAATTCCTAATCTTGACCTCATCCCTTCCCACATAGATTTAGTAGGCGCTGAAATAGAGATGATAAATTATCCCAACCGGGAAATGGTGATGAAGAATTTATTGGAAGCGATAAGAGAAGATTACGACTTTATCGTTATTGATTGCTCCCCTTCTTTGGGTTTGATTACGGTAAATGCACTAAGTGCTGCTGACTCTGTAGTGGTGCCCGTGCAATGTGAATTTTTTGCATTAGAAGGTTTAGGTAAATTATTGAATACTATCAAAATTGTTCAAAGCCGCTTAAATACTGCCTTAGTTATAGAAGGAATATTAATGACGATGTACGATGGCCGCCTGCGGCTCTGCAACCAAGTAGTGAGTGAAGTTCGCCGCCACTTTGAAGACATGGTATTCAGCACCATCATTCACCGTAATGCAAAACTGGCCGAAGCCCCAAGTGCCGGTAAGCCGGTAATTTTATATGACGCCAACAGTAAAGGCACAATGAATTATCTTAACCTTGCAAAAGAAATCCTTCAGAAGAATGACATGACGAAGATTAAAAATGAAGAAAGGATTCTTGAGTTATGAGTCAATAGTCGGGAGTCATGAGTCAGAGTTTGCTACTATGTATAGGAACTTTTCACGACTCAGAAAACCGACTCTAGACTACCGACTACAAACTAAAGACTAAACAATGACTTCTCCCAAACAAAATAAAGACCTGCTCGGCAAAGGAATCCGTTCCTTGCTACAGAATATTGATGCTGATTTGAAAACGACAACCGGTTCATTAAAAACAACCGTTGTTGAAAATGCAACGGGTACCAATCGTATTTCTGTTGATGATATAGAACCAAACCCCAAACAACCCCGCCGTGATTTTGATGAAACAGCTTTGCAGGAATTGGCGGAGTCAATAAAACTGCATGACATTATTCAGCCAGTAACCGTTTCCAAATTAGCTAATGGAAAATATCGTCTTATCGCTGGTGAAAGAAGATGGAGAGCCTCCAAATTAGCCGGTATAAAAGATATTCCGGCTTATGTGCGACAGGCCAATGATGTGCAGTTGCTCGAATTAGCATTGCTGGAAAATTTGCAGCGGGAAGATTTGAATGCCATGGAAATTTCGCTGAGTTATAAACGAATGATGGAAGAACTGGACTACACACAGGAGCAAGTGGCAGAAAGAATGGGGAAAGACAGAAGTACGGTGGCAAATTTCATCCGCTTATTAAAACTACCGCCGGATATTCAACTCGCCGTTCGCAGTGGTGAGCTGAGCATGGGACATGCAAGGGCTTTAATAAATGTGGATACGATTGATAAACAACTTTTTATTTATAAAGAAATAAAAGATAAAGGTTTGTCGGTTCGGCAGACAGAGGCATTAGTCAGAAATCTCTATAAACAAGACGGTGGTGTTAAAAAATCTTCAAAAAGTCAATTACCGCCTGCATTTCAGCGAATAGAAGATAAATTAGCATCGCATTTCAGTACCCGGGTAAAACTCAGGCATAGCCGTAACGGCAGCGGGCAAATCATAATTGATTATTATTCGCAGGATGAGCTGAATAAAATTCTCGGACAAACGAATGCATCACTTGATTAATTTAACCCCAACCCCTTCCTTCGATAAACTCTGGAGGGCTTACCGTTTTTTCAAATTTTGAACAGTATTCATAAATATAAAATTCTGTTACTGGTATTGTTTTTTTTGAGTTCCACTATTTCTTTTTCCCAAAAAATAAAACCGGTTGACATTGAAAAAACTAAAAAGGACTCCACTCCTGTTGTAACAAAAAAAGTCTCTACTAATAAATACGATTCTGCTTTTGCAGCACACAGCCCAAAGAAAGCAGCTATCCGCTCAGCGATGCTACCGGGGCTGGGACAGATTTATAATAAAAAATACTGGAAGCTTCCAATTGTGTATGGAGCATTGGGTACCTGTGCAGGAGTTTTCTTTTTTAACCTCGGCAGTTACAAGGATACCAAGTTTGCTTACAAGGTAAAATATAATATGCGGGTCAATCGAACAGACTCTGCATTGTTTGCCAGTGTAAAAGCACAACTAAAACCGTTGAGTGAAGAATCGCTCCGGTTCTATCGCAACCAATACCGGCGGGATATTGATTACTCCGCCCTCTTCTTCCTTATACTTTGGGGACTTAATGTAGTAGATGCCTCTGTAGATGCTCACCTAAAAAGTTTTGATGTTAGCCCCGACCTCAGTTTTAAATTTAAGCCCGGCTATAGTGATATGGCAAAAACCAATGGCCTCAGTCTTGTCTTTAATATTGGTAAACAGTAAAATCCGTACCAGTACGGGTATCTAAAGTGGCTTTAATAGTTACATTTGTAATACTTAATTTTTTATTATGCGAATCGCATTGATTGGTTATGGCAAAATGGGTAAAGCCATTGAAGAAGTGGCACTGCAAAGAGGCCATGAAATGGTTATTAAAATTGACCAGCCAAATCTTCATGAGTTTAC
>JANORJ010000360.1:0-2569 GCA_031415255.1 Chitinophagaceae bacterium
AAATCGGCTTCGGCGATGTCGAAACCATTTGTGGTGCGGCACATGGTTTGAATGCGCTCTTTACCATCTCGAGAGAGTTTAAAACTCGACATTAAAATACAATAAGATTGGTCTCCCCCTCGCCCAACACGTCCTCGCAACTGGTGCAATTGCGATAAACCAAACCTTTCAGCGTGTTCTATCACCATCACCGAAGCATTGGGAACGTTCACGCCGACTTCAATAACCGTTGTAGCAACCATGATTTGCGTTTCTTTTTTTATAAAACGCTGCATTTCAAAATCCTTATCTTTTGAAGGCATTTTACCGTGTACAATGGATATTTGATACTCGGGCATCGGAAAATCACGACTTAGTGACTCATGACCTTCCATCAAATTGAGTAAATCCAGTTTTTCAGACTCTTCAATCAAAGGATAAACCACGTATATCTGTCGTCCTTTGGCAATTTCTTCTCTCATAAAACCAATGACCCGCAGGCGGTGGTTTTCCGTGCGGTGTTCTGTTTTTATGGGCTTGCGTCCAACGGGTAGTTCGTCAATGACGGACACATCGAGGTCACCATAAAGCGTCATCGCCAAAGTACGAGGAATGGGCGTTGCCGACATAACAAGCACATGAGGCGGATAAGGCTTCGATTTTTTCCACAATTTACCCCTTTGCTCTACACCAAAGCGGTGTTGTTCATCCGTAATGGCTAACCCGAGGTTTTTAAACTCAACCCAATCTCCAAGGTAATACCCACTTCCATATTTCCATGGCTTATTTTCAATATGTTCATCTGTCATTTTACAACTCGTTAGAAATAAGGTAAAGAAAAGTGCCCAGGCTTTAAGGTGCTCCATTAAATTTTTGTGATTGTTTATTGACTTAGTTTTTCAATATCATCTAAATCTTTGTAGCGTCCGGAGGCTGTTTTGGCTTTAATTAAATCGGTAAGATTCAGGAAACTTACCTTTAGTCCTTCCAGTTCTTTTTGTTCAGCTTTTTCTATTGCATCTGAAAATTCAACACCTTTCAATGTAGTCATCACATCAATCTGAAAAGGCATACGCCCCACTGAAAAAACATCAAATTCATCACCCATAAAATTCTCCAAAGTCATATCAAACAAGGGCATTCCAAAAATGGCATAAGCTTTTCTTAATTTGATATAATTTTCAGGGCTTTTGTTAACCCATATATCCAGATCATTTGTTGTGCGGTAATATCCATGTAATATAACTGCGTAGCCGCCTACAACTATGTATTCAGTACCTGAGACATTCAATGCTGAAATAAAATCGGCAAAATCTGATTCAAAAATATTATTCTGCATTATTTAAATTTTCGAGCAGAAAAGATTGTCCTGTCAACTTTTAAAGAATCTCCTTCTTTAATGCCATGTATTGTACAGGTAAGATGAAATGACATTTTGAGACGATCGGCAAGAGAAATATCTTTATCAAACATTTTACTCTTCTCAGCCTCAGCAAATGTTTGCATTTTAGATATGCTTTTATCAAGTCTGTACATACTGTAAACTTAGTAATTTTTATTTAACTCCCTTGCATATTGCTAATTGCCAATTGCCAATTACTTATGTATCTCACTCGTAAAATGAAATTCAATATCCGGGTTATTCTGTATCTCGGTATTTAAAAACCACTCGCTGTTGGCGAGATAAACCAGGTGGTTGTCTTTATCTTCTGCAATATTGGCTTGCTTGTATTTGATGAAGTCCTCTAGTTTTTTGGGATCTGTACTGGTAAGCCAGCAGGCTTTAAAAAACGGCAAATTATTCATTTGAACCGATGCTCCATACTCCTGCAAAAGGCGGTATTGTATCACTTCAAACTGCAGTTCGCCCACACAGCCAATTATCTTTTTGTTACCGCCAAACTGGGTAAATAATTGCGCTACACCTTCGTCAGTTAACTGTAACAACCCTTTCTCCAACTGCTTGGTTTTCATAGGATCTTTGTTAACTACCTCTTTAAATATTTCAGGCGAAAAACTGGGTATTCCGGTAAAGAAAAAATCCTCTCCTTCAGTCATCGTATCACCTATTTTAAAGTTACCGGTGTCAAATAAACCGACCACATCCCCGGGGTAGGCGTCTTCAATTACTTCTTTCTGGCGAGCCAGAAAACTATATGGATTATTGAAACGGAGATCCTTATCCATACGCACATGGTGGTAATAGGCGTTGCGTTCAAACCGGCCGCTGCATACCCTTAAAAAAGCAATGCGGTCACGGTGCTTGGGATCCAGGTTGGCATGTATCTTAAAAATGAAGCCGCTGAATTTATCTTCTTCGGGTTTAATATCTCTGGTGGTAGTATGCCTTGGCCGGGGGGTTGGCGCAATGCGGATAAAAGTATCCAGCATTTCCTTTACGCCAAAGTTGTTTACAGCACTACCAAAAAATACAGGCGCTGTTTTACCGCTCAGGTAATCTGCTTCATGCAGTTCGCCATACACACCGTCGATCAGTTCCACATCTTCCCGTAACGTAGCGGCATCCTTCTCTCCTATTTTTTTATCCAGTATTGCATCATTCAGGTCTTTGATCTCCACCACGTCTTCA
>JANORJ010000361.1:0-4024 GCA_031415255.1 Chitinophagaceae bacterium
GGAACATTGATATACTTATGGATTTGCAACGAAAGTCCCCATTTTGGATTTGCTTTAATATATTCTATTATCATTGGGGTTACGTCTGCTGCTTTATCCCATTCCGGTTGAAGGTAAAGTTTGCAAGAGGGAGAAACCAACGCTGCATATTTTTCTGCCCAGTCAAAATCAGATTTGTTGAAGATGACAACTTTTAGTTCGTTAGCAACAGGTAAGATTCCGGGCAGCGGGGCTTTAAATTTTTTAGGGGATAAGCATATCCAGTCCCAATTACCACTTAGCGGATGTGCGCCGGATGTTTCAATATTAGTTTGTAATCCGGCTGCCTTTAATTCTCTTGTTAACTCATCTAAATTGTGCATCAAAGGTTCCCCACCGGTAATAACAACCATATTAGCCTGTGTTTGCCCAACTGCCAACTGCAAACTGCCAATTGCCAACTGTTTATGTTTTTCCGCATCCCAACTATCTTTCACATCACACCACACACAACCTACATCGCAACCACCGAGCCTGATAAAATAAGCAGCTCTGCCTTGGTGGAAGCCTTCTCCTTGTAATGTATAGAAATGTTCCATTACTGGGAGATGTACTGTTTCTTTCATCATTTGACCCATGTCCTTCAAATTATTTAATCAGGATAATCAGTAATTAATTTTTCTGCATACAGGAACGATATGTATTCTTCATCAACGCAGCAATCGTCATCGGCCCTACACCACCGGGTACCGGTGTTATCCAGGAACACTTAGGTGCCACTGTTTCAAAATCCACATCACCTTTCAATTTAAATCCACTTTTTCTCGTAGTATCTTCTGTTCTTGTAATACCTACATCAATAATCACAGCACCTTCTTTCACCATATCAGCTGTAATAAATTCAGGCTTGCCTAATGCAGCTACAATTATATCAGCCTGCAAACAAAAATCTTTTATATTGCTGGTTTGTGAATGACAAATAGTAACTGTACAGTTGCCGGGATTTGTGTTACTGCTTAATAAAACACTCATCGGCCTGCCCACAATATTGCTACGGCCAACTACCACAGCATGTTTGCCTTTTGTTTCTATTTTATAATGTTCCAGCAATAGCATTATTCCGTGTGGTGTAGCCGGCACAAAAGTTGGCAACCCCTGTAGCATTTTTCCCACATTTTCCGGATGAAACCCGTCCACATCTTTATCTGCATCTATCGCATTAATAATTTTTTCGTCGGAGATATGTTTGGGCAAAGGCAGCTGAACTAAAATGCCATCTACATCGGTATTATTATTCAAATCCTGAATGGTGTCCAGCAATTTCATTTCATACACATCCGCTTCAAATCTTATCATGGTTGATTTAAACCCTACTTCCTCACAGGCTTTTACTTTGGCCGCCACATACGTTTCGCTGGCGCCATTACTGCCAACCAAAATTGCAGCAAGGTGTGGAATTTTTTTACCAGCAACTGCTAATGCGGCGACATCAATCTTCAACTCATCTTTAATTGCCTGAGCGGCTTTTTTCCCATCTAATATTTGCATGGCGCAAAGGTAACTCATGGAGGGTTCAAAACCCTCCGTGAGTTGGTTAGATCGGCTGACAATTTCCAATCTTTATTTTTTTACGCAATTTCATACTTGTAACTTTCATTTAAATTCCGACTGCTTGAAACGAAAACTTATTTTATTATCCGCCCTTGTACTAATGGCATTTTTTTTACAGGCACAAACACTTCGCCGTCCCGTTGCTGCCAGCTATACCGGGCTTGGTGCTTACAGCACAAATCATGTAGATGTTTTTTCTTTTACTGTTAACCAGGCGTCACTGGCACAATTAAAAAATAGTGCTGCCGGAGTGTATGGCGAAAGAAGATTTTTATTGACTGAACTTGCTAATTATACTGCTGCAATCGGGTTAACAACCAACTCAGGTAATTTTGGAATTAAGGCAAATTATTCCGGATTTAGTGATTATAATGAAACACAATTAGGATTAGCTTATGGAAGAAAGCTTGGAGACAAACTTGACGTCGGGGCACAGTTCAATTATAATTCAATCCAAATTTCTAACGGATACGGCAGTGCATCGGCTATTAGTTTTGAACTGGGAACCGTATTGCATATCACCGATAAACTAAATGCTGGTCTACATATAAATAATCCAATTGGTGGAAAATTTGGAAAAGACCAGCAGGAAAAATTATCCTCCGTTTATGGCTTTGGTATTGGATACGAAGCGTCAGAAAAATTCTTCATCAGTGCAGAGATTGAAAAAGAAGAAGACCAGCCAGTAAATGTAAATGCTGGGTTTCAATATAAATTTATTCCGCAATTATTAGTTAGGGCGGGTCTGGCCTCCGCCACTTCATCAGCCTGGCTGGGTTTGGGATTAACTGTAAAATCATTTCGGATTGATGTAACCACAAGCTATCATCCGCAACTCGGCATTACACCTGGTGTATTAATGCTGTTCAACTTCAACCCCCCATCCCCTAAAGGGGAGTAATAATTTTTTATAAAAAAAGTTTTCAAACTATATGTACAAGTGAAAAAATCCTGGGTTATATATCTAATTTGTTTGTTGGTTTCTTTTCACCCCTTTAGGGGATGGGGGCAAGAGATTCCGATTAGTACTGAACAGCAACTAGAAAATCAAACCGACGCTGATCAGGGAGAAACAGAGGATGATACCTATTTGCAGGAACTGGAGCATTTCAGAAAAAATCCAGTCAACTTGAACAATGCCGATGCTGATGAATTAAAGCAATTAAGAATAGTAACCGATTTGCAAATCGCCAATCTTATTTCATACCGCAATTTATTTGGTAAGTTGATAAGCATTTATGAATTGCAGGCCGTACCCGCATGGGATGTAAATACTATTCGTAAACTTTTACCTTTTGTCACCGCTGCCACACCCATTTCATTATCAGAAGAAGCAGGCAGAAGATTCAAAGATGGAGAGCATAGTCTCTTACTTCGGGTGTCGCAGGTGTTGGAAAGAGCAGATGGCTTTTCTACATCTACTTCGGGAACAAAATATATCGGTAGTCCTCAAAAAATTTTATTCCGGTATCGCTACACCTATAAAAACTTCTTGCAGTTTGGATTAGTGGGCGATAAAGATGCAGGCGAACAGTTTTTGAAAGGCGCACAGAATAAAGGCTTTGATTTTTATTCTTTCCATTTGTTTGCTAGAAAAATCGGCAGTATTCAGGCATTAGCACTCGGCGATTTTTCTGTAAATATGGGACAGGGATTGATACAATGGCAAGGCCTTGCGTTTAAAAAAAGTGTAGATGTAATGGGAGTAAAGCGGCAATCTGCAGTACTGCGTCCGTATAGTTCAGCTGGAGAATTTTATTTTCACCGCGGTGCAGGCATTACTATAAAGAAAGGAAGAATTGAATCAACAGCTTTTGCCTCCTTCCGTAAGTTGGGTGGAAATTTTGTATCTGATACAGTGAATAATGAAGATTTTATTTCTTCTTTTCTTACTTCAGGTTATCACCGCACCACCAGCGAAAACGAAGACCGGAACAATCTTACACAAACGACTTTCGGCGGAAATATTATTTACCGTGGCAATCGCTGGCAGGTAGGAGTGAACGGTATTTATTATAATTTTTCTTTGCCCATCCAAAAAAGAAATGAACCGTATAATTTATATGCCATCAGTGGCAAGCATTGGTACAATTTCAGTGTTGATTATAGTTATACCTATAAGAATCTTCATTTTTTTGGTGAGGCAGCAGCCGATAAAAATTTCAACAAAGCATTTATCAATGGATTATTGTTAAGTGTGGATGCGAGAGTTGACATTTCCATTGTACAGCGTACCATAGATAAAGGCTACCAATCCATCAATGGAAATGCCTTTACAGAAAATACTTATCCAACAAATGAAACAGGTTTCTATGCCGGTGTCACTATTCGTCCTGCCATTGGTTGGCGGGTAGATGCGTATGGTGATGTATATAGGTTTCCGTGGTTGAAATATTTGGTAGATGCCCCAAGCCAAGGGAAAGATTACCTGGCG
>JANORJ010000362.1:0-2306 GCA_031415255.1 Chitinophagaceae bacterium
AATGTAGCCCCTTCTGATGCTTTTACATTTCCATCAACACCACGGGTGGCGCCAAAAGATTTTTTTACCAACGACTCAAAAGAATTCAGGTTTCCCCTTGCATTTGCACCTCTTGTAGTGGCAATCATTTCCATATTAATTTCATCAAAGGAAACAAAGACTTTAAATATTTCAAGTCCATAAGGAGGACTAATAGTGAGAAAATAATCTTTAAGTACAAGGCCAGAAGCACCCCGTTCCACTTTTAAGTCCCGCGGATAAATACCATCCTGTGCCCTTGGCGCAACTGGATTAATAACTCCATCAGGCTGCATATCAAGAATATTAAAATATACTGCCCGGCTGCTGTTATTACTAACCCACAGTGCAACGGAGTCGGAAACACTTAATTCATAAATACCATTTACCATTTTTGAATTTATTAGACTAGTGTCGGCCTTACCATTTACAATCGGCACTAATTTTACTTCAAATTTTATATCAGGATTTTTAATTTCGTTTTGTAATAGTTTATACTGTGCATAATTCTGAATTGCTTCTTTTAATTCTGTTATATCTGTTCCACTTACAGTAGAATATACATAGCCGTTAGCAGCTATCTTCAATGAATCTTTTTCTTCTCCTTTTACCAACAGCAATTCCGGTGTTCCTTTGAAGGTGGCTAAAGGCAGATCTTTTAATTCAGTCTTTATACGTAGAGCATCCGCTTCTTCAAAAACTGCGGGTGCCGATGAACCCCGTGATTTTGTTGTTTCAATCTGAATAGAAATCGGATTTATTTTAAAGACCGGCATTGTAATAAATACCCATGCTTCTGCTGGTAATTTAATAGCTGGTATTTTATCCAATGTAATATCTGAGGCATAGTTAGTTGCTTTTGTTACTTTGCCAGAAGCAATCATCGTGGCTTTTGACTTCGCAGGGTCGTTGGTACCTGCAGGATAAACTTCCACCCTTGCACCAGCATCCAATCCGGATAATAAACCAGCTTTTACTGATATAACCTTGCCGGCTATTTTGCTAATATCAACATATGGTTTTTGTGCAACAAATTTTCCGCCAAACAAAGCCCGGTCTATTCCGTTTCCTTCGAGTACAGGATTTTGTTTTGGAACTTTACTATTCATAACACTTAAAATTTTTGAAAATAGTGAACGGTAGCTCGTTTCGTTATCTAGATTTTCAAAAGCTTTGCTGATGGCATACGTTAACGAACCGATTCCTTTACCTGCATCATCTTTTGTTTCAGAATTCAGTTCTTCTGCCCGTGCAGCCGAAATAACTACAAAAGTCGCCAACCCTTTTTCATTGATAATATTTGTCTTTGCACCTTCTTTAAACACACCGGCGGAATCAATTCCCTGATGTTTCGACAAATCAAAATTCTTGGGAACAAAAGGAGGCTGGCCTCCTCTTACCTTGCCACTTCCCCGTGTACCACTTCCTGAGTGGCAGGCATCCATAAATACAACCACGTCGCCATCTTTACCAAGTTTGGCCCGCAGTTCATTTATGAGTGTCCCAAATTCATCGTCCCGGAAATAATTTGCCTGGTCTTTTTCAAAGCTTGTAGAAAGGCGGGGATGAACTGCATCATAAGAAACAATCGTTTCATCAAAGCCATCTGTTTCATCCTTATTATTATCATCACTATCGGCCACCTGCTCCCCATGCGATGAAAAATGAATTACAACAACATCGCCAAGTTTAGCTTTTAATGTTAATGCCTGCATTTCATTTTTAATGCCGGCTTTTGTAGCGGCGGCATCCTGCACCACTTTTATATTTTTATCTTCAAACCCCTGCTTCTGTAGCGTAGTTTTGATGTAAGGCACATCATTAATACTTGAAATACTAAACCACCCCCCAGATTCCGGATAGTTGCCAATGGCAAAAATGAGTGCAAGCTTTGTTGTCTGTGCTTCAATTTTTGAAACGGCCAGGACGAAAAACAAAAAAAGGAATTTGAGCTTCATAAATTGTCATTTAATGGTGAAAAAGTATAAGATACCTATCTGGCTATTTTAAGAATCAGTATTTTTATTGATGGAAAGTTATAACAATAGCTTTAGTCAACCAATACCCTGAAGTGGGTAATTAATGTTTTTTGAATATGCTGAAAAATGTCATCGGCTACCGGGGAAATAAAAAAAGCCGGTTCAAATAAACCGGCTTTAAAAATGTCTTAATAACAGTAGTACCAATACTTATACCAATAGCAATATCCCCAGCCATCGCAATAGTAATACCAGTAGTAGCAAAGTCCGGAACGGGTAGATTCAGGAGTTTTGTACGTTTTCTTGAAA
>JANORJ010000363.1:0-3249 GCA_031415255.1 Chitinophagaceae bacterium
AACCAACATCAAAATAGGTATAGGGCCGGGGAACGATCTTTTTGTTGCCATGTGGTTGTTTTATTTTTTTATACAGTTGGTTCTTTATTACGTTTCATCAACTTTTTTCTCCAGTTGCTCAATCGTTTTCTTTGCCGCAGCAAGTCGTATCTGTTTATTCTTCTCCACTAATTTATGCGTAGCCCATTTTTCTAATTTATGATGCAATGGAACTAATAAGGCAGCGATGCAAACCAAAGCCAGCAACATCAGCACCGGCGAGTGATGGGTGATGCGTTCTAAAAATGGATGAAGTAATAAATTTAAAAACTCAAATACAAGTAATAAAGCTATTACACCAAGAAACTGAATCAGCTTTGTATTGGTAATGTGGCGGCGACTAAGGAGTAAGAAGGTAATGATGAAAGAGATAATGCCGAGGGCAATTAAAGCGTATTGAATATTTTGTTTTCTGTCAACTTCTGCTTTTTGTTTTTCTATTTCAACTTCTTGCTGACGTAATTCTTCACGGAAACTCAATGCTTCAATACCTTTTGTTTTTTCAATGCTGAAAAGAGAATCTTTTGCTGTCATCGCCAGCCGGAAATATTTATTTACGCTGTCTTGTTTTTTTGTTTCTTCAAAAATTTTATATAAATATTCATAAGACCGCAAAGTTTGTTCTTTATAACCCAAAGGGTCTGAAAGCTGAACTGACAGGTGTGCATAGTAGGCCGCACTATCATACTGTTTTCTGCCGAGAAAAGCTTGAGCAAAATCATTGTTCACATAGAGAATACCAAATTTATTTGGTTCACCTTTTTTCATTAAATAATAGTTCACAGATTTTCGCAAAAAGGGTATGGCGATATCGTACTCTTTAGCTGCCATATAATTTTCAGCTAAAGTGCTCAGGGAAACACCAAGATGGTCATAATCTTTTATCTCTGTATCTAGGTTAACAGATTTTTGGCCATACAGCAATCCTGAATCAGGCATTAATGCAAGTGCATAGGCAACACCTAAATCGTTATAGGTTCTGGATAAAATATTATTTGCACTAAGGGTTTGTGCCAGCGGGATAATTTTTTTTAAATATTTAATGGCTTGTTCATAATTTTTAGAGAATATATAGGCTATTCCCACTACACTATTTGATGCAATGATTCCATAATTGTCTTTTCGTTTTTCAAAACGGGATAAAATGGAAAGTGCTATGTTTAGTGAAGTAGAATAATCAGCTTTGAAAGCCAACACATTGGCAACAAATAACGCTGTATAATCTGTACCAACAACATCGTTTTGTTTTTTAAACCAGGAAAGAAGATTTAAAGCATGAACTGTGGCAATACTATCTGCGAAAGAGGCTTTTCCGAGATAGGCATCTAGAAATCTTCCTTTTTCTTCATCTGTTTTTGCTGTCTGGTATTTTATTTTCACACTATCGGGCATGGGCTGGCTAAATACAGAAATAACGCACAAAGAAAGCAAAAGAGAGATTATTATTTTTTTCATACTACAGTTAATTAGTTTGGTTGTTTTCCAACTCCTCAATAGTTTTCTTAGCACTGGCCAATCGTATTTGTTTATTCTTCTCTACCAATTTATGCGTAGCCCATTTTTCTCGTTTATGATGGAAGGAAATCAAAAAGGCGGTAATACAAACTTTACTCCATCGATTTCACAATCAAGTTTAGCACTTCTCCTATTTTAGTATCATCCATCCAACGGGCTACTACTACTAAATCATGCTCTTTGTCAACGATAATATAATTACCTCCATATCCCGATGCATAATATACTTTTGGTGAAACGGCTTTCCATTGCTGGTCTGTATTGAGCCACCACAGGTATCCGTAATTTTTATTAGTAGCAGAAGGCTGTTGTATAGCATTAATCCACTTTTCAGAAAGCAGTTGTTGGTTTTTCCATTTTCCATTTCGTAAAAACAATAAACCAAACCTTGCATGGTCTAGGGTATTAATAAAGATACCACCGCCATGATGCCCGCCGCCACTAACCGACTGCATCATTAACCCATCTACATTTACAAACGAATTATCGTAACCAAACCATCTCCAGGTAGTGGATGCTCCAATGGGGTCCATGATTTTTTCTTTCAGCACAACGGGTAATGGTTTGCGCCAAACTTGCAGGAGGGAATAAGAAAGTAGATTCACCCGTACATCGTTGTATTCGTAATTCGTTCCCGGTTCAAAAAATTTGCGATTTTTCCAATCGGCAATGCTTCCTTCTTTAGGCGGTCTGTCCGCCCAATCATCTAATCCAAAAAGACTGCCCGACCAATCAGAAGACTGCGTTAATAAATGCTCCCAGTTAACTTTTGCATTATGTGCTCCTTCAAACGTATCATCCCACACATATTGAGACACTTTATCTGTTACATTTTTTATTAGTGCCTGGTCAATAGCTAAACCTGCAATGGTGGACAAATAACTTTTTGTTACACTAAATGTCATATCAACACGGCTCACATCACCCCATTGTGCAACGATGTATCCATTTTTTATTACCAATCCGGCAGGTCCACCTCGTTCTTTCATAGCACCGATGATCTTATAACCTGGCTCTCTTGAATAGGATTTTAGGTTGGCGATTCGTAAATCTCGTTCAACTTTATTCTCACTTTTCAATGCAGTTGCTACCGCACTGTCGAGCAATGTTTTATTCATTTTCAGTTCTTCCGGCTTTTTTACATGCCATGTGGCATCGGGAAAATAAGGTTGCTGTGCCTGTAGACTGTGTGTAAACAGACTTAAAAAAAGAAACCAGTAAACGATGTTATGGTAATTGATTTTTTTTTGTTGCATATAGAATTATTTTTTTGAAAATTATTTCACCCGGTTATACTTTTTCAATATATCCATCACTAACTTATGCGGTAGTCCATACGATTTATTTCCATTGATGCCCTCCATCGTTTCAGCAGCTACCATCGCATTAATGATTGCTTCTTCGGTTGCCTGCACCGTGGCTTCAAATAAAGGATCAATAAAATCATTTGGCAACACATCTACTTTTGTAAAACTTTCTCGTTGAAAGGCAGTTGTGTTGGCGGTAGAGAAAGCGATGAAAATATCGCCGGAGCCATTTGTGCCTTGCCCACCAACAATACCAATACCAAGCGACACTCGTTGTGCAATTCTTTTTAACTGATGTGGTAATAACGGTGCATCTGTTGCAACAACTACTATAATTGATCCATCGCCTTCTTGTCTGTATGACGGAGCCGCTTTGTATTCATTGTTC
>JANORJ010000364.1:0-4685 GCA_031415255.1 Chitinophagaceae bacterium
TTTTCGTATTTGATCCAGCTGCATATTGGTTTGCTCTTCCATAGCGGTAAGAGCTTTATGTTTTATCATTCCCTCTTCCGTGGCTTTAATAACGGCACCTGAAACAGAAGCAGAGTAGGACAGCACACTCATTTGTTTGTGATATATCTCAGCATTGGTATACGCAGTCCCATCCCCTTTTGCCCCCTGCTGTGTTATCTTTAAATAGCCATTGGGTAATATTTCATGCACCACATGCAGCGACACTTCTCCTTTTTTATAAAAATCAATTTCGAAACTGATGCTATCAGGAAAACTGACTTGTACTTTATCCGCCAGATCATGATTATCATAATCATTCAGGTCACCATCAGCATTTATTTTATAGCTGGCGGCAAAGGCCTGATTTTCCAGTGTTACCCAATTGTGATAAATGGTCAGCTCTTTTTTACTTGATGTCCGTTAGGCAGGTCGGGTACAGGCTCCACTTTGTAAATACCGCTTTTAGGTCTGTCGCCATGTTCGTAAGTTCCTTTTTCAGGAAACAATTGCCAAGAGGCCAAAAAATTATATGCCTGTACCAAAATTTATTTTTAAATAATGATGAAAATCTTATACCTGTCCGTTAAACAGTAAAGAGGAGCAAAGGTTTTGTTTTCTTTGTAAATAACAAAGCTTTAAGGCATAATTGATCTTCCGGGTATAATGAATGACTTAACTTAGTCTCCATTTAAGCTGGAAATATGAAGACATTATCGTTATATACATTAGTAGTTATGCTGTTGGGCACTACATTAGCAATGGCGCAACCCTCGGCACCTACAACTGATGAGTTATTGAAAGCAGCTTATAAGCAGGCCGCTAAAGAAAATAAAAATGTGTTTGTAATGTTTCATGCTTCCTGGTGTGGCTGGTGCCACAAAATGGATAAAAGCATGAATGACGAGGCCTGCAAAAAATATTTTGACGATAGTTTTGTTGTCTGTCACTTGGTGGTAGATGAAGCAAAGGATAAAAAGAATCTGGAAAACCTCGGTGCAGCTGAAATGAAAATAAAATATAATGGCGATGGTCAGGGAATTCCTTTTTGGTTGATATTGGATAAAGAAGGAAAATTATTGTCTGATTCTAAAATTAGAAAAGAGGGAGACGGGCCGGATAAGGGCGATAACAGTGGCTGCCCTGCTACTGTAGAGGAGGTTGATTTCTTCATTTCTGTTTTGAAAAAAACATCTTCACTAACTGTAGAATTGGAACAAATTATCAGGAAACGATTCAGGGAGAACGACCAATAATCAATTAATAATAGTTACCAGTTTCGAAGCTCTTCTTCTATGGCCTGGTTTAGTATGGTTTCGTTTTGAGAAATCCACTTGGGTACTTCTTCCGGAATTATTCTCCAGTTACTTTCTTTTTTTTGCATGTTAAATATAATACGGTCGCCCCTTTCAGTACATACGTTTACGTTGAATACTTCTTCATCGGGGCTTTTTACCTTTTTGAAATTAAACTCCCGAAGACGTCCGTCTACTTTTACTAACCGGGTAAATTGTATCAGTCTCACAAATCGTATCGACATAGAATAATTTTATGGCTATATAGTTATCAAATTTTATGCTACACAGCAGTTTTTGAACAGGAAAAGTTGTTCACAACATTAATTGCAACCAAGTATAGTAAATAAGCCAAATGAAACGGGGATTAAATTATCGTATCAACGTCACCACTCCTTTTTGAAAATAAGCGTTACCGTTGTAGTCGGTGGCTTTTACTGTCCATACAAAGGTGCCGGTTGACTGTAGCACCCCGCCAACTTTTCCATCCCATCCGTTGCCATTTATTTTTGTAGAAAAAAGCAATTGCCCCCAGCGGTTGTAGATATTAAAATATTTAATGTCTTTAATACCTACCGCTATTGGCCGCACCATATCATTTCTGCCATTATTATCAGGCGTAAAAGCAGTGGGAACAAAAATTGTTGGCTTTGTTTTATAAACTTTAATAGTGATAAAAGCAGAATCTCTACAGCCTTGTTGATTATAGCCTATTAATTTATACCGGATGCCGTTACTAGGTGCGGGGAAAATAGCAATCGGATTTGCAATGTCATTATCTGAAAGATAAGTGGACGGTACCCAGTCGTAGTTAATTCCTCCTGTTGCATTTAATTGTAATGGTTGATTAATTACAACGGCTGTATCATTTCCTGCAGAAATTCTCATTCTTGGTAGCACAGTTACTCTTACTGTATCCCAGCTGGGTTTGGGACAGCCTTTAGTATCAAAAGCGGAAAGTATATAATCTGTTGTTCTTGGTGGATAGCTTACCGGATTTAAAATGGCAGAATTGCTGACAAGATTAGCTGGTGCCCATTGCCAAGAGTTACCATCGGATACACCGTTTAGTTGTGCCTTTGCATTGTAACAAATGGGAAAATCAGCACCGGCATTTACCGTTGGGTACGGGACTGTACTTACTATTACATTATCAGTAGCAGTACATCCACCAATAGTTGCAGTCACCCGATAGTTAGTCATTGCATTATTAGTAATGGCAAAAGGGTTTTGCACAGTTGGGTCAATAAACTGTGCCGCAGGCGACCAGGAATATTGTAATCCATCTGATATAGCCCTGAGTTGTATGGTATCGCCCCGGCAAATGGTGGTATCTCCCATTGCTTGAAGCGATACAAAATTCACTACTCTCACTTTTACCGAATCTCTGTTGCGGCAACCGTTATCATCAAGATCTACATAATAAGTAGTAGTAGTTGAGGGAGCAACAGTTGGGGTAGCCGTATTGGCATTAATAATATTTACCGGTGGCGTCCAGCTAAAATTGCCGGAGCCACTTGCCTGAAGTATCAAATTATCATTTACACAAATCAATGTATCGTTGAATGCAAGAGTAATGGGTGGTTTATCAATAATGGTAACATTTTTATACAGCGTATCCCTGCAGCCTTTTGTATCGGTAGTAATAAGCTGCACATTTTTTATTCCCATAAAAGGATATGTATATGTTGGGCTTTGCAAAGAGGAGATATCAATTGAGGTTGTGGCTTCGCCAAAATCCCAAGTCCATGAATTGGGAATGCCATACACGGAAGTAGTACGGTCATTAAAAAATGTTGGTTTAGTTATACAAATTCCGGTGGAAGTGAAATCAGGAATAAATCCAGGGAATACTCTTATGAGTGCAGTAGTAGAATCGGTACAGGGCTGATTGCGGTTGATAACTAATTTTACCGTGTATAAACCAGTATCCGGAAATGTGTACGTAGCTGTCAAACCTGATACACTATAAATAACAGTGTTTGTATTATCCATAAACTCCCAGTCGGTAGAAATAATCAACGGGTTAGTAGACTGATTGGCGATATTAATAGTCTGTGTATTGCGGCAAAGCAAATACTCGGGTAGTAAATTGGCGGCAGCAATATTGCAGTCAGCAATATTTATTTGTATATCCTTTCGCTGTCTTGCTATTATTACACCATTCCTTATTTCATCTACACAAACTGTAACTACATAAATTCCTGCAGCGGGTGCAATGCCTGTTATAAGACCGGTAACGGGATTGATTTGAACGGCTGGCCCCAATGGAGCAGATTCACTAAATGGTGAACCATATGGCACTTGCGGAAAAGGAGGAGGGTTAGTTGGTTGCGCATTACCACCACCGGGGGAAGTACTTGCATATGCTTCGCAAAAGGAATAACGAAGTACATCTCCATCGGCATCTTGTGCGGCAAAGCTGTAAGAAATATCATTATCAGCACACACAACCACCAGGTCGGTAGCTGTAAAAGTGGCACTGTTGTTTTGCGGACCAGAAGTAATGTTCGCTGTGCCTGGTATTTCTGAGGTATAGGTGGCACCTACATTATTATAGCCGCTTGAAAGATTGTTGATACCACTAATCCGGTAATTTACCTGGCTAGCCATTACATAGCCTGCTGCTGAAGCCGGTAATGTGATATTAAAAGTATAGTAGGCAACATCATAACAAACTACGGGAGGATTGGTGATACAAGGATCCGGATTGGTAATACTGATATTCTCTGTGTTGCCAATATTAATTGACATATCACTCACCCTTGTATTAGTTGTTTTATCAAAAATGGAAATAATAGCAGGATTGGGAAACTGACGACCACTGCCACATCGTTGAAATAATTTCAAAGTAACGCTGTATTGGTACATACCATTATTCATTCCAATAAAAGTATAGTACATCTCACCACCGGTAATGTGACTGGCCCTTGCCGTAAAAGAAAGCATAACAAGTAATATGGAAACAATGGAGAACCGTTTCATTCAGTGCTTTTAAGGTGCCGGGAAGCTATTTTAAAGATACGTATATAAACGGACAGGCGGATTAGTTGGTTGCCTTTTGTTGACGGCCACTACTTCAAATTCCAAGGTGGCTTTTGGGAATGGAACAGGCCCTTTTTTACATTCTGGGGATAGTAAAAATTTGAATACCCGGTTGTATATTATTTGCAACCCCAACCATTCTTTAACAATCCTATACCTGCTGCAAAGCCAATTAGTAGTAATTTTAGTTATCAATTAATACTTCATGAAAAATATTTTCGCCTTATTCTTCCTGTTACCCCTTTTTTCTCTGGCACAGGATTCTACAGCTTCCCAGTGCAAACTGATTAAAGAAACAGGCCCTTTTACTAAAGAAATAAAACTTTC
>JANORJ010000365.1:0-3009 GCA_031415255.1 Chitinophagaceae bacterium
CAGCCGGGTTCATTAAAGCCGCTGGCAATGAATATTGATTCCGTTAGCAAATTTGATAATAGCAGCTATGTAAAAGTTGGTTTTGGAAGTTTACGAACCCCATTCATACAGGCAGGCATTTCATTTGGTGATGGTAAAACAGCCGGTCTTAATATTTATGCAAAGCATGTAGGTTCAGATGGAAAAAGAGATTATCAGAAATTTACAAACACTGATATTAAATTGGCAGGCTTCTTTAAATCTGGTAATAACTTGGAATGGGATGCCAGCATCGGCATGAAACAAAGTAAGGCGTACAAATATGGTTATGAACCGCAAACACTTGTTTTTACTACCGATTCACTGAAACAAAATTTTCAAACAATCAGTGGCCGTGTAGCGGTACATAATATTAATAAAACAGCATTTGGTTTAACTTATTGGCCGGAAGTAAAGATTGATGTGTTCAGTGATAATCTAAAGAATTCTGAAAGCAATACGGTGCTTAATCTTCCTTTACAAAAAACATTAGGGAAAGAGTGGGCTGTTAATCTCGGTGTCACATTTGATTTAACCCGTCTTTCACCAACTAACAAAACTGCTGTGAATAATACTATGTATTATATTTCACCATCGGTGTTATATAAAACTGCAAGGATTAATGCGCAGGCTGGTATCCGCCCATCATGGGATAACAAAACATTTAAAATGTTTCCAAATGTGCTGGCTGATATTGTTACAACAGATAAGCGTTTTACTTTTCAGGCGGGATGGACAGGTTATATCCGTAAAACAACTTATCAGTATTTAGCAGCACAAAACCCTTGGCTATCGTTACCTGCCACTCTGAAAAATACTTGGGTTGAAGAACGTTTTGCAGGTTTCAAAGGTTCTGTTGGCGAACATTTTAGTTATGCTGCTAAAGTGGGTTTCAACAAACTTAACAATCAACCATTGTTTGTAAATGACTACACAACAGGATTGGGTGGTAAATCCTTCCGGGTGGTAAATGAAAGGGAAATGAAAGTAACCAATTTCGGAGGTGAGCTTGGTTTTGCCATTCATGAAAAATTGTCTTTAATTACCGGCCTTACATTTAATCAATATTCTGGTTTAAAAGATAATGCAAAAGCATGGGGATTATCGCCATTAGAATTAAAAACAGCACTTCGCATACAGATTATTAAAGACCTGTGGTTAAAAACAGACCTATTTGCCTGGAGCGGTGCTCAATATCTTAAAAAAGATGGAACCAACGGTAAATTAGCTGGTGCAACGGATTTAAACGCCGGGCTTGAATTTAAAATTACCAAAAACATCAACCTGTGGTCGCAGTTTAATAACGTTTTCAACAAAGAATACCAACGCTGGAATCAATATCCGGTTTATGGGTTCAACTTTGTTGGAGGAATCGTATTTTCGTTCGACCAAAAGAACTGATGATGTACGACAAGCTGTATCAATATCTCATTCAACATAAAGAATTACCAGTGCCGGGCATCGGCACTTTTTTATTGGAAAGAAAACCTGCTGAAATTGATTTTCCCAATAAAAAAATTAACCCGCCTACTTATGCTGTTGCCATGCAGCCCGGTAGTCACTTACCAGGAAAAAATTTCTTTGCCTGGCTGGCGCAATCACTCGGCATTACTGACAGGGAAGCCATTTTCCGGTTTAATGATTTTGCGTTTGATATGAAGAAGCAAATCAGCGATGGCCGTGTAATTAATTGGAATGGTGTCGGCACGTTGAATAAAGGATTAGCCGGAGATGTAAAATTTCGTCCGTCAGCAACTGCATTAGTTTTTGAAAAATCAATTGCTGCAGAAAAAGTAATCAGGGAAAGAGCAGAACATACAGTGAGGGTAGGGGAAGATGAAAGAACTTCAGTTGAGATGACTGAAATGCTGAACCAGAAAGAAGAAAAAAAATCATACTGGTGGGCTTATGCACTGGCGGTTGCGCTGCTGGCAACCATGTTTATCGGTTGGTATTTTTCTGAGCATGGTGTTGATGTTGCTGCGACAGCGAATGGACAACAATTAATTCCGCTGGAAACCGGGGGTACTTATCAAACACTTCCATAATTCCCTGCTATTTAATCAATTTTCAATTTACTTTGCTGCTTCTGCATGAGTCAACTTATTCACTATACTAATTGTCTTGTTTGTAATTCGGCTGAACTAAAAAATGTTTTATCAGCAAAGGATTATACGGTTAGCGGAGAAACATTTGTTGTTGTGGAATGTAATTCTTGTTCACTACGCTTTACACAAGATGTGCCGGATGTCGCTTCTATTTCTCCCTACTATAAATCGGAGAATTATATTTCTCATACCAATACGTCTAAAGGATTAATAAACCGGCTGTATCAATCTGTTCGTAAAAGAACATTGAAGCAAAAAAGAAAACTAATAGAAAAGGCAACTGGTATTACAAAAGGAAATTTGCTGGATGTGGGCAGCGGCACTGGTGCATTTGCTAATGAAATGAAAATGGCAGGCTGGCAGGTAACAGGGCTTGAGCCTGATAATGATGCAAGAACCGTGGGAAAGCAATTATATAATATTGAACTAGCAGATATCAACCAATTTTATAAATTACCTGTATCGTCTTATGATGCGATTACGATGTGGCATGTGCTGGAGCATGTGCATGACCTGCAAGGATACATAGCACAATTAAAATCATTATTAAAAGAAAACGGTAAGCTGTTTATCGCTGTTCCCAATTATACTTCAGAAGATGCGTTGGTTTACAAAGAACATTGGGCAGCATATGATGTGCCCCGCCACTTATATCATTTTTCTCCACGGTCTATGAAAGTGTTGGTAGAAAAACATGGATTAATGATTGTGCAGTACAAGGCAATGTGGTATGATAGCTTTTATGTTGCTATGCTGAGTAGCAAATACAGAAATGGAAAAACTAATTTGTTTGCTGCTTTCCTTAATGGATTTCGTTCTAATATGAAGGCAATAGGGGATGTGAAGCGATGCAGCTCGGTGATTTATGTAATTGGGAAGTAGT
>JANORJ010000366.1:0-6324 GCA_031415255.1 Chitinophagaceae bacterium
AAAGGCACTGCTGAATTAACAACTGTTGCCGGTGGAAAATTGTGGGTAATGAAAAAAGATGGCAAACTGTGGCTGAAAGATGAGAACGGTGGTATGGCTGAAATCACTATCAAAGATGTTTATCAAAGCAATGGTGTGATACATGTTATTGACCATGTAGTTCTTCCAAAATAATTAATATCTAAAAGCAAAAAATCTCCTGCCGGTGGCGGGATTTTTTTTGTCTGTTTATTTTTTGTGCTAATCAGTTACCAACCACTGGCAAGTACATCAGCCAAATGCATTGTCTTTAAATTATATCCTTTCTGTGTTATATATCCCTGCAGGTGCATCAGGCAGGAGTGATCAGTAGAAATAAGATAATCTGCACCGGTAGCTAATGCGTTTTCTACTTTCTGTTCTCCCATGGCAACTGAGATGGCTTCAAATTTTACCGCAAACGTTCCACCAAAGCCGCAACAAGTTTCAACATCATTCATTTCCATTAATGAAAGACCTTTTACATTCGATAATAATTTCCTCGGCTCTTCTTTTATTTTACATTCTCTTAATCCTGCGCAGCTATCATGATAAGTGGCTTTGCCGTTGAGTACAGCTCCTACATCTTCTACTTTTAAAATATCCAGCATAAATTCAGAAAACTCAAATACTCTTTTTCCCAAATCCTTTACTTCATTATGCACAGATGAGTTTTCAAATAGTTTGCCGTAATAATTTCTTACAAAACCTACACAACTGGCACTTGGCGCCACCACATAATCACTACCACTAAAATCTTTGATGAATTTACTACAAACAGATTTTGCTTCATCCCAAAAGCCTGCATTGAATGCCGGTTGACCGCAACAGGTTTGCGATGTGTTATAACTGACAGTACATCCGGCCTTTTCCAATACTTTTATCATATTAAAAGCAGTATCAGGATATAGCTGATCCACAAAACATGGTATGAATAACTGTACGTTCAATGTTTTATTTCTTGAATGATTTTGACAAGGCAATCATTTTCAACGCAGTGATAGCCGCCTCTTCCCCTTTATGACCATGCTTACCTCCAATTCTTTCATTGGCCTGTCGCTCATTATCAACCGTCAGCACTCCAAAGATAGTTGGCACAGGTAAGGAGAGGTTCAATTGCACCACTCCATCAGTTACCGCTTTGCACACATAATCAAAGTGCGGTGTATCGCCTTTTATAACAGATCCCAATGCTATAAATGCATCTGGCTTTTTCTTAACTGAATTTTCCCAATAGTTTCTAATCGCAAACGAAATTTCAAATGCCCCAGGAACAGTTATTACAACAATTTTTTTTACCAAATGTTTTTCAAGCTCTGCAATGCAACCTCTTTCCAACTGGTCAACAATAGCTGCATTCCATTCGGTTTTCACCAAAACGATACAGGCATCCTTGTTCAGAATGCCTGTGTCAATATTTTTAAGCTTGCTGTTTTTTACGTCTGCCATAATTAGTTTACGTTATATACTCCCATTTGAGCCAGGTTATTATCTGCATCAAATGCCTGCTGGGTTCTCGGAAATTTTTCTTTTAATTCTTTATACAAAGCTGTTGCTTCTTTTGTGTCTTTCATCGCCTTGTCGGCAAGATAGGCTGCATAAAAAAGATACTCAGCAGAATTTGCCGCATCCTCTTCAAAATGACGAGCCGCTTTTTTATAATAGCTAAGTGCATCAGCATTTTTTCCTAAATCAGCATTAGCATCGCCTAGCAATTTATAAGCTCTTGCCTGCACTGGTTTAGAACTAGTGCTAAATTTTTTCAGGTACTTAATAGCCTTTTCATTTTCATTCAATTTTACATAGCAACCACCAGCATAAAAATTTGCCATGTTGGCTGTATTTGTACCACCATACTTGCTAATTATTTTCAGAAAGCCGTCATACTGTCCATCACCATTCAGCGCAAGATTTACAGAGTCAATACGATAATACTCTTCTGCCTTGAACATTGCTTCAACAGCTTTTTCTTCTTTTGGTTTTTTAAAGAAGTTCTGATAAACGTACCAGCCGCCAATGCCAATAATAACTACCGCACACACAGCCATAAGCGGCTTGCTGTACTTTGACCAAAAATCTTTTGCTTTTGCAATTACAACTTCACCATCCAGTTCTTGTACATTTTTCTTATCTGCCATTTTGTTTGTTATTTCTTAATTGATAAATATTAAAAGACTTTCTTAGTCAACAATAAAAGGATAGTTCTGATCCACATATACATCTTTCAGCAATTCGCTGTCATCCGGCCAGGGGCTTTCTTCTGCAAATTTTACCGATTCATCTACTATCGCATTCACTCGTTGATTAATAGCTTCTATTTCTTCGGCGGTAGCAAAATTATTATCCATAATGGTTTTTAAAACCATCTGGATAGGATCTCTGCCCTTGTATTCGTCCACTTCTTCCTTGGTTCTGTATTTCTGCGGGTCGCTGATAGAGTGACCTTTGTACCGATACGTTTTTATCTCCAGCAATGTTGGCCCGCCTTTTTCTCTGGCTCTTTTTACGGCACGACCCACACCTTCATGCACCGCTTCCGGACTCATGCCATCAATCGTATCTGCAGGCATTTCATACGCATCTGCCAGTTTATAAATGTCAACAACATTGGAAGTACGTTCTACTGAAGTACCCATGGCGTAGTTGTTATTCTCGCAAATAAAAATTACAGGCAACTTCCATAACATGGCGAGGTTGAATGTTTCATGTAAAATTCCCTGGCGAGCTGCACCATCACCAAAGTAACAAAGCACCACATTGTCAGTACCACGATACTGTTCTGCAAATGCCAATCCTGCCCCTGTGCCTATCTGTGCACCTACAATGCCATGACCACCAAAAAAACCAACATCTTTTCCAAAAAAGTGCATGCTGCCACCCTTTCCTTTTGCACAACCTGTTGCTTTGCCGTATAATTCGGCCATACAACTGTTGACTGAAACACCTTTGGCAATAGCCAATCCATGGTCACGGTAAGAAGTAATCATCATATCTTCAGGACGGGTGCTGGTCATACAACCCGCAGCAATGGCTTCTTGCCCGATGTAGGCATGATAGAAACCGCGGATTTTACCATCCATTTTATACTTCTCTTCCGACATCAGTTCAAACTGGCGGATGAGTTGCATTAATTCGTACCAATACAGGTATGTTTCTTTAGAAAATTTGGCAGCCACAGGCTAAAAAATTGAGTGGCAAAAATAAGGGAAAAAAGGATACATAAGGCACAAGAATTCAAGGTGCAAAGCACAAGGACAGCATTGTTTTACAAGAGGTTGGCTTTAATGTTTTGACCTTAATTAAGGTTGGTGACGTTCGACCGCAGCCCGGCTCCTGAGGCTTGTACCTTGTTTGTTGTTACTTGTACCTTGTTCCTTCAATCATGTTCCTTGTATCTTGCGGCTTCATAATGCTTCGTCTTCAACACATATCGCTCCTTCAGTTCAAAAACTACAGTAACCGATCGTTTGACTTTTCGGAGCGGATTATTGGTATTTGTGGCAAGAATGGGGTGGGCAAAACCAACCTGCTGGACGCCATTCACTACCTCTGCTTTACCAAAAGTTACTTTACCCGGCTGGATGGCAACAATGTGCAGCATGGTAATACCGGCTTCCGGCTGGAAGGAAATGTTGAGTTACATAATAAGCCGGAAAAGGCTGTTTGCATTCTCAGAGATACGGGCCGTAAAGAATTTTCGGTGAATGATGATAATTACGACAAGTTTTCTCATCATGTTGGCCGCTACCCTTGTGTGGTGATTGCCCCGGATGATGCCGAACTGATAACTGGTGACAGCAAAGAACGGCGGACATTTTTGGATGCACTGCTTTGCCAATTAGATGCGGAGTACATGCAACAGTTGATTGCATATAAGAAAATATTGGAGCAACGAAATTCCTTATTAAAATCATTTGCTGAAACCGGTGGGAGAAATTTTGAATTGCTCGATGTGTTGGATGAGCAGCTTATTAAACCCGGCGATTATATTTTTGCAAAGCGTTCAGCATTTCTTGTTTCCTTCTTGCCTATTGCTAAGCATTTGTACAATGATATTTCGCAACAGCCCACCGACGCTAATTCATCCAAGGAAGGTTTTACTAAGTTGGGTGCTATGGCGGGCAAGGAAGATGTGAACTTGTTTTATGAAAGTGAATTGTTGCAAGCTTCCTTTTCAGAATTATTAAAAATTAACCGGGCTAAAGATTGTTTTGCGCAGCGGACTACTTCTGGTATTCACCGAGATGATCTGGATATACAACTCAGCAACCAGCCTTTTAAAAATATTGCCTCACAAGGCCAGCGAAAAAGTTTATTGTTTGCGTTAAAACTGGCAGAAATGGAAGTGCTGAAAAAAGAAAAGGGATTTGCCCCTCTCCTGCTGCTGGATGATGTGTTTGAAAAATTAGATGAAGACCGCATTAATAATTTGCTGAATAAAGTTTGTGTAGAAAACGATGGGCAGGTTTTTATCACGGATACAAATGAAGCTAGGCTAAAACAGCATTTAGAAGCTTTATCGGTCAATTATCAATTAATAAAATTATAATGTTTATTGTTTTTCGTCTTTGGTTTATGGTTCTTTAATTCAGCGTTTTCGTACAGAGGGTAATTTTTATCATAACACGACAACTATAAACTACAAACTTCTACCTTTGTCTCATGGGTGAATATTCTATCGGAGATGCAATGAAAAAATTTCTGGAAGGCAGCCGGATTAAAGGCGGCATTCAGGCATTGCAGATAGAAGATGTGTGGGAAGACATTATGGGAAAAACAATTGCCCGCTACACCGACAAACTCCAGATTATCGGAGATAAATTAATCATCACTACCAATGTAGCTCCGCTAAAAAATGAATTGATTTACCAGAAAGAAAAAATTAAGCAACGGGTGAACGAGGCGTTGGGGCAGAAAGTGGTTGGGGAAGTGATAATACAGTAAACACCTAAAATTCATGTAATCTTTGTTGTGGAAACTTTAACCTACCAGCATCTCAATAAAAAAAGATATGCTGTTGCTTTCCATTCCTGAACCATGCCATGAAAATTGGAATGAAATGTTACCCCGAGAAAAAGGTGCATTTTGCTCTGCTTGCTCCAAAGTAGTAATTGATTTTACAAACCTTAGTGATGAAGAAGTAAAGAATTACTTTTTTCAAAATAAAGGACAGAAAACTTGTGGCAGATTTAAGAATCATCAATTATCATTTCCTGAAAAAACATTAGATCAATTACTGTTAGATAGCATTCCTTTTTGGAAAAAATTTCTTGCTATTGTTGTTGTATTATTCGGTAGCTTTTTAACTGGTTGCGAGCAGCCAACTCAAGGCAAAGTAGTTGCCCCTCAAAATAGTGTTACGACTGTTGGTGTTACTTTAACAGAAATAAAGGAAAATAGGACAATGGGAGAACCGCAAGTAGAAGAGCTTGTAACAACCTGTACCACAACGCAAGGCTTTACTGTATCCGTAATTCTTCCTGATACTATAGCAATTGATCAAGAAACTCTTGGTATTGGGGTTATGGATGAAAGGCTAT
Source organism: Chitinophagaceae bacterium (assembly GCA_031415255.1). Taxonomy (GTDB): domain Bacteria; phylum Bacteroidota; class Bacteroidia; order Chitinophagales; family Chitinophagaceae; genus JJ008. The sequence continues at coordinate 5,559 of JANORJ010000366.1, forward strand.
TTGACACAGCAATGCTAACTAAACCAGAAGTACAAAGAAAGGACTCTGTCAGGAAAATAGATAACGGTAAGAATAGTTGTGATAGTCTGGAAGTGAATAAAAGAGTTTTCCTTGATCTATAAACTATTCCACCCTAACCCTTGGATCAACCACTCCATAAAGTATATCTGCCAAAATATTTATCACAATAAAAAAAGTAGCCGCTACCAACACCGAACCCATCACCACCGGGTAATCTAATTTTTCCAATGCATCCACCGTTACTTTTCCAATACCCTGCCAGCCAAAAATATATTCTACAAAAAATGCCCCGGCTAATAATTCAGCAAACCAACCGGTGATGGCAGTAATAACAGGATTTAATGCATTTCGTAACCCATGTTTCCAAATAACCTGCCTTTTGCTTAATCCTTTTGCATAAGCAGTGCGGATATAATCCTGGTCGAGTACATCGAGCATTGCACTGCGGGTTAGCTGTGTAATAATTGCCAACGGACGAATACCTAATGTTACAGCAGGAAGAATCAGGTTCTGCATCGTCAATCGTCTGTGGCCTGTATCATCAATGGCAAACCAGCTACCGGCAATGTGAAGTCCTGTCCAGTCGCTCAATACAAATCCAAACAAATAAGCGATGATAATTCCCATAAAAAAGGATGGGGCTGATATACCAACAATACTGGAAAAAATAGCGGATGTATCCAACCAGGTATTTTGTTTAACGGCGGCCATTACTCCTAACGGTATGCCGATGGCTACAGCAATC
>JANORJ010000367.1:0-2462 GCA_031415255.1 Chitinophagaceae bacterium
GTATCAGGATGCTGGGGATCTACTGCTACATCGGCACAACCAGCATCTTCACTAATAAATAAAATTTTTTCGAAATTTTTTCCTCCGTCGGTTGACTTATACAAACCTCTTTCTTTACTACTGCTCCATAACGGGCCGGGAACAGCCGCATAAATAGTATTGGTGTTGGCAGGATTTATTACCAGTTTGGCAATATGTTCTGTTTTTTCCAGTCCGAGTTTAGTCCAGTTCTCTCCTGCATCGGTTGATTTATAAATTCCATCGCCAATGGAAACGGAATTCCTCATATTGCTTTCGCCAGTAGCCGCATATACAATCTTCGGATTTTTAGGATCAATAGCAATAGCGCCTATGCTCTGGCAATATTTATCAAAAATTGGTTTGAATGATGCGCCAGCATTAGTTGTTTTCCAGATACCACCTCCGGCAGTTCCTACATAAATTGTTTTACCATCCTGTGCCACTCCTTCAATGGCGGTAATGCGGCCACTCATGGTACCAGGGCCCATCCACCGAGCCTCCATCATACCAAATGTGCTACTGTTGATAGTTGTTTGTGCAAAGAGTGTTGTTGCTGATATAGCAAGTAATAATGCGCAAATGATTCTCATAACAAAGTATTTAAGGTTGAAAAGTAATAACAAACCCCGACTTTTCAATCGGGGTTTGGAAAATAACTATCGTTCAAATTTAATTTTTAAAAATTGCTTCGTCAACCGTTCCGTTGATGGTAATTTTAGTAAGATTCAATTCACCAAAAGGAAGTGTCATTGATTTAGCAAGTACAATTCCTTCAGGTAATTTTTCATAGTTGCTAAAGTTAGTGGTTGTTTCAACTTCTTGTCCGTTTGCCTTTCTAATTGAAACACTTCTAATCAGGTAATTATTTTTCGTATCAATGTACATTGTTTCAGGTGTGCCCCCTTTCTTATTTACTTTCAATTTATAGCACTCTGTACCATCTACATCATCTTTACCCAAAAACTCAACTGTGTGACCTTTTGTAGCATAATCAACTAATACACCCTGGGCATCTAACTGGTCTTGTGATTCTGCAATATCTTCAGCGGTCATTGCTTCAGGTGCAGTTTGTCCCTGAAAAGGCATAAAATTCCAACCGGCGCTTGGTGTAACAGTTGAAAAACCTGTCATCCCCATTAAAGTAATTTCCTGCTTTGAACCTTTTCCATGCAATACAGTTTGGGTAATTTCCGCCTCAAAGCCTTGTCCTTGCATCTTGCCTTCTACTTTTACAGAGTTTATTTTTCTCCAGGCATCGGCACCACCAATGGCTTCGATATGTTTATTGATGATCTCATCAGCAGTTTGTGAAAAAGCAGAAAACCCTGCTGATAGTAAGAGGAGAGAGAAAAGTATGCGTTTCATAGTATGTGTTTTTGTTTTAAAAATTGAATTCAAATGTAAAGCTTAGCAGCTATCAAATGAGTATTTTAGTGTAAAATAACAAAATAAGCAGATGAAAGGTTCATTTTTGGTTACTGGCCGGTTGGTGGATGTTCACTCACAGACGATTTATGCGGCTGAAGTGGTTGTACAGGATGGCAAAATAACTTCGATTAACAAGATTTCTGACTCAAGACTCCTGACTAACTACTATATCCTTCCTGGTTTTATAGACAGTCATGTACATATTGAAAGCTCCATGCTGGTTCCATCGGAATTTGCAAGACTAGCTGTGGTGCATGGCACGGTGGCTACTGTTAGTGACCCGCATGAAATTGCTAATGTATGCGGCATGGAAGGTGTAGAATTTATGATTGAAAATGGAAAGACCGTTCCTTTCAAATTCAATTTTGGTGCACCAAGTTGTGTGCCTGCTACTATTTTTGAAACAGCAGGAGCCACATTAGATGCAAACGATGTGGGAAAATTATTGCAGCGAGATGAAATAAAATACCTGAGTGAGATGATGAATTTTCCCGGTGTGTTGTTTAAAGATGAAGAAGTAATGAAGAAGATAGCAGCGGCTCATCGTTTAGGAAAACCCGTTGATGGACATGCGCCTGGATTGAGGGGGGAAAAGGCAAAACAATACATCGACGCAGGCATCTATACCGATCATGAATGTTTTACTGCTGAAGAAGCACTGGATAAACTACAATACGGCATGAAAATCCTCATCCGGGAAGGAAGTGCCGCCAAAAATTTTGACGCATTAATTGATTTGCTGAATGACTGGCCGGATATGATGATGTTTTGCAGTGATGATAAACATCCTGATAGTTTGGTGCTGGGACATATTAACCAGCTTTGTGCAAGAGCCGTTGCCAAAGGCATTAATATATTTAAAATATTGAAAGCCGCTTGTATAAATCCGGTGAATCATTACAAATTAGATGTGGGTTTGTTGAGAGAAGGTGACTTTGCAGATTTTACTATGGTAAAGGATTTAGAAAATTTTGAAGTAGTAAAAACATTTATTAATGGTGAGTTAGTGGCGG
>JANORJ010000368.1:0-7142 GCA_031415255.1 Chitinophagaceae bacterium
AAACAAGCAGCTGGTTCTATTTCTAAAAAAGAAGTAGAGCAACTGAGAGATGCATTGCGTTTTCATGAACATCGTTATTATATATTAAACGACCCATTGATTGCCGACTACGTATACGATCAGCTTTTTAAAGCCCTGGAAAAAATTGAAGCAGAAACTCCTTCGTTAAAAACTGCCGATTCCCCCACGCAGCGGGTAGCCAAAGGATTGACCAAAGACTTTCCAACGGCTCAGCATCTTGTTGCTATGTTATCATTGGATAACTCCTACAATAGCGATGACCTTATAGATTTTGACAGAAAGGCAAGAGAGATAACAGGCCTGGCTACCATTGAATATTGTGTAGAACCAAAATTTGATGGTGGTAGCATTTCTCTGGTGTATGAAAATGATTTATTGGTTCGTGGCGCCACCCGTGGTGATGGTGTGGAAGGAGATGAAGTGACAGCCAACATAAAACAAATTCGTTCTATTCCTTTATCAGCAAAATTTTCTGCTTACGGATTGCAACAAGTGGAAATAAGAGGTGAAGTACTTATTAATAAAAAGAATTTTGCAAATTACAATGCACAGTTGGCGGAACAAGGATTAACCCCATTGGCCAATCCCCGCAATGCAGCTGCCGGCACACTACGCATTAAAGACCCGAACGAAGCGGCGAAAAGAAACCTGGAAGCATTTGTTTATCATGTTAGTTATTATTCACTGGCTAAAGGCAAAAAAATACCGGCTGAATTAACCACCCACTCCGGTTCATTAGCCCTGTTATGGGAACTTGGTTTTCGCAGTCCGCAAAAAGAAAAAAAAATTTTTACAGGAATAGAAAGTGTAATAAAATATTGCAGCGATTTTGAAGCTGGCAGAGATAACTTACCGTATGAGATAGATGGTATGGTAATAAAAGTAAACGACTTTGCCCTGCAAGATAAAATGGGTATGACTTCGCATCACCCCCGATGGGCTATTGCTTATAAATTTAAAGCAAGACAGGGTACTACTAAACTGCTGGCGGTAGAATTTCAGGTGGGAAGAACAGGAGCTGTAACGCCGGTGGCCAAACTGGAGCCTGTGGCCGTGGGTGGCGTTACCGTTAGCAGCATTTCTGTTCATAATGAAGAATATATTCGGGAAAAAGATTTACGCATTGGCGATGCCGTATTAATTGAAAGAGCCGGTGATGTGATTCCGCAAATTGTAAAATCACTGACAGACGTTAGATCAGGAAAGGAAAAGAAAATTATTTTTCCCACCACCTGCCCTGTTTGCAAAAGCCAATTATTTAAAGAAGAAGAAGAAGCGGTGTGGCGATGTATTAATATTGAATGCCCTGCACAGGTGGTGGAGCGAATTATACATTTTGTAAGTAAAGATGCCATGGACATCCGTGGCTTTGGCGATGCTAATGTTCGCAAGTTTTATGAGCTGGATTTATTAAAAGATATTCCGGGTGTGTATCAATTAGATTTTGCAGCTATTGGCCGGCAAGAAGGCTTTAAAGAAAAGTCTATTGAAAATTTAAAATCGGCTATCGAAAATTCAAGACAGCAGCCGATTCATCGTTTGATATATGCGTTAGGTATTCGCTTTGTTGGCGAAACAACGGCAAAGACATTGGCACAGGCGGTAAATCATTTACTTGATTTTAAAAAATTCTCCCTGGAAGAATTGCAAAACCTGGAAGATGTAGGACCAAAAGTAGCTGGTAGCATTCATCATTTTTTTAGCAATAAAAGCAATATTGATATGCTGGAGCAATTGGAAAGACTGGGACTGCAATTAAAAAATCAAAAGAAAGAGCTTTCATCCAGTGGTAATCTGAAAGGCCAGACTTTTTTATTTACCGGAACATTGCCCACATTAAAGCGGAGTGAAGCAGAAGCCATTGCTGAGGAAAACGGTGGACAAATACTCACCGGCGTTAGTGCGAAGCTCAACTATCTTGTTGTGGGAGAAGATGCTGGCAGCAAATTGGAGAAGGCAAAAAAAATCAATACAGTAAAAATTATTTCGGAGGCTGAGTTTCTTCAAATAACCGGCAAAAAATAATATTGTTACTGCCTTTAAATTATTTACCTTAGAACAACCATTAACCACTTTCATAACCTTATCGTACCACTGTTATCAAGGCGGCTGTTCTGTCCCCTGGTTAAAAATAAAAATTATGATAAAAAAATTAGCCGGAGAAGTCTGGAAACCGCTGACATTTTCCGGTTGGAAGCAACTCCGCAACCACTACGGGGTGTCCAGCTTTGGACGCATTGCCAGTTATAAACAAGATGTGTTGCAAGACGGTAAAATACTCAGTGGTTCTTTAACCACCGGCTACCGGACGCTGAACTTGCATCGTCCCAATAATAAAGGCACATTATACATTCACCGGGAAATGGCTCGTTTGTTTTTGCAAAAACCTTTGGCGAATGAAAAATATGTAATTCATCGTAATCATAATAAGCTTGATAACAACATAAAAAATCTTCGTTGGGCAGCATTGGAGAAAATGATTGCACATCAGCAGAACAGCCCGGCTAAAATTGCTTATAAAGAAAAACAGGCTAATAAAACTGAAGGACTCAAGTTGAACATCATACAGGTAAAAAAAATTAAAAAGGCCCTGACCGACAAAAACCGAACTATAACCATTAAGCAACTGGCTAAAAACTACGGGGTGAGTGAGATGACAATGTACCGTATAAAAAGTGGAGAGAATTGGGGAAGGATATAGGCAGTTTATTGTTTGTAGTTTATGGTTTATTATTGAACCCTTTATTGCTTGTCTTGTTATCTTAGCAAAAAGTAAGAAATGCTAAGTCCACACACTATTAAATTCCTCAAAGATTTACAGAATAATAATAACAAACCCTGGTTTGATAAAAACAGGAAAGTGTATGAAGCAGCTAAAATTGATTTTGCAGGCTTTATTCAACAAGTAATTGATCAACATAGCAAGAAAGACGCTACTATAAAAAATCTGGTAGCAAAAGATTGTCTGTTTCGCATCAATCGGGATGTTCGTTTTGCAAAAGATAAATCGCCGTACAAATCAAATTTTGGTGCCAGCATTAATAAAGGGGGGAGAAAAGCGGAGAATTCGGCCGGGTATTATTTTCAGGTTCAGCCGGGCAGAAATTTTGCTGGCGGTGGCATTTGGATGCCAGAACCGAATGAATTGAAAAAAGTACGTCAGGAGATTGATTATAATTTTGCCGATTTCAAAAAAATAATTGGTGCTAGGAAATTCAAATCGGTGTATGGTGATCTCGATAGAAGCCCAGATTTTTTACTACGCCGTGTTCCCAAAGGATATGAACCCAATAATCCCGCTGCTGATTATCTGAAGTTGAAAAGTTTTGTAGCCATATCTTTTTTTAGCAATACAGACCTGACTTCAAAAGACCTGATAAAAAAAACGATTGCAGCTTTTGAGGCACTGCAACCGTTCATAGAATTTATTAATAATAGTATGGAATAAAATCAGAGCATGTTTTTTGAAAGCAGGTATTCCGCTATCTGTACTGCATTAGTAGCAGCACCTTTCCTAAGATTATCACTAACCACCCACATGTTCAGCGTTTTTGCCTGCGTTTCATCACGGCGAAGTCTTCCTACAAACACTTCATCTTTTTCATGTGCCCATAGTGGCATAGGATAAAATTGTGCCGCATCATCATTTTGCACTACTATTCCCGGAGCAGCAGAAAGCAACTCCTTTACTTCACTTAGGATAAATTCATTTTCAAACTCTACATTCAAACTTTCGCTATGGCCACCTACTACCGGTATGCGAACAGTGGTAGCAGTAACTTTTATAGTATCATCCTGCATTATTTTACAGGTCTCTTTCACCATTTTCATTTCTTCTTTGGTGTAGCCATTCTCCAGAAACACATCAATCTGCGGAATCACATTTAAATCTATCTGGTACTTGTACGCCATTTCCCCTTCAATTCCTTTTCTCTCATTCAATAATTGATCTACCGCTTTTTTTCCCGTACCCGTTACACTCTGGTACGTACTCACCACCACTCTTTTTATTTTATATTTTGCATGAAGAGGTTGCAGCGCTACTACCATTTGTATAGTAGAACAATTGGGGTTAGCAATAATATAATCATCTGCCGTCAGTACATCAGCATTTACTTCCGGCACCACTAATTTTTTGGTTGGATCCATTCGCCAGGCACTGCTGTTATCAATTACTTTTATACCGGCTTCCGCATACTTAGGCGCCCACTCCAGTGAAGTGCTGCCGCCTGCAGAAAAAATTGCTACCGCAGGTTTAGCTGCAATACCATCTGCCATGCTTACCACTTTATACTTTTTCCCTTTAAACCCTACTTCCTTACCTACTGACCTTTCTGATGCAACAGGAATTATTTCCGATACCGGAAAATTTCTTTCTGCTAACACTTGTAACATTTTAGTACCTACTAATCCTGTGGCGCCTACTACTGCAACTTTCATTTTTTTGTTCCCCCCGTTTTCATCTCAAAGGATGAAATTTTTTAATTAATAAATATTATATCTGTTTCGTTTTTCCCTTCACCTCTTTAGGGTATGGGGCATAAAAAAGGCCTTCCGGTGTGGAAGGCCTGCTAAACTTTTATGTTGATACATACATAACGCTGCAAACCTTCCTTCAGGAATGTTTCTTGGTGCGTTTTGTATGTTTCATTATTATCATGTTGGCGCAAAAGTAATTGGCACATGTGGTATAGCCAAAAAATAGCAGATATATTTTCTTCTAATGCTGTATGCAAATGATTATTTAACTTGTATTCAATGAAAAAAGTATTACTCCTCCTTGTTTTGCTTACACCTGTTTGTTTGATTGCACAAAACCGATACGATGTGGTGATAGATGAAATAATGCCTGACCCCACTCCGCAAATTGGCCTACCTAATAACGAATGGCTGGAGCTAAGGAATACAACGGCCGCACCTATCAATTTACAAAACTGGAGAATTGGAGATGCTACAGGGCAAAGTGGTCCGATGCCAAATTTTATTTTGCAACCTGATGGGTATGTTATCATTTGCACCGCCAGTGCAGTAGCCGCCATGTCAGCGTTTGGTACAACTATCTCTGTTACCAGTTTTCCTTCATTAGATAATGATGGCGACCAGTTGTTTTTACGAGCTGCAAATGGAAAAACTATTCATGCAGTTAGTTACACCTCCGGCTGGTACCAAAATGAAGTAAAGAAAGATGGTGGATGGACATTAGAAATGATGGATACTAAAAGCCCCTGCGCCGGCAGCAGTAATTGGAAAGCCAGTACTAATATAAGTGGTGGAACTCCTGGTAGCAAAAATTCTGTTGATGCTGTTAATAATGATGCGATAGCACCACAATTAAAAAGGGCTTACACAACAGATAATGTAACAATTGTTTTGGTGTATGATGAACCGGTAGATAGTTTAATAGGATCGACACTTGCTAATTATACAATTGATGGTGGCCTGTCGCTGATTAATGCAACAACTATAGCTCCCCTTTTTAACCAGGTGCAATTAAAAACAGGAACTGCCATGACTGCCAACACAGTTTATACTATTACCGCCACCAATATCAAAGATTGTAAAGGCAATACTATTGGCGCTGCCAATAAAGTAAAAGTTGGCCTGCCGGTGGATGCGGCAGCTGGTGAATGGATAATAAATGAAATATTATTTAACCCCCGGTCAAATGCTTATGATTTTGTTGAGTTTTATAATAATAGCAATAAAATTTTTGACGCTTCAAAATTATATATAGCTAACAGAAACAGCACTGGCGTTATCAGTTCTATTAAAGTATTAAGTACTGCTCCTTTATATGTTTTTCCAGGAGATTATATGGTAGAAACGGATGACCCCGATAATCTTGCAATGCAATACCTTGTCAAAAATCCTGATAATGTATTAGCCATTTCTTCGCCGCCTTCTTTTTCTGACGATGAAGGAACAGTTGTCGCTTTAAACTTTCAGGGGAATGTGGTGGATGAAGTAAAATACAAAGACGACTGGCATTTTAAACTGATTGATAATGCGGAAGGAGTTTCGTTAGAAAGAATTGATCCGGCCGCACCATCGCAAAACGAAACCAACTGGCATAGTGCAGCATCAACTGCCGGGTATGGAACACCCTCTTACAAAAACTCACAGTATAAATTAATAAATACTGTAAACGCAACAATAGAAGTAACTCCCAAAGTTTTTTCTCCTGATAATGATGGCAGGGATGATATTGCTACCATACAATATACCGTAACCGAACCCGGCTATGTAGCCAACCTTACTATTTTTGATGCGGCCGGAAGACCTGTTCGCAATTTTGTACGCAATGGAACATTGGGATTAAAAGGATACTGGAATTGGGATGGGCTTGATGATAAAGGGAATAAACTACCTGTTGGTACATATATTATCTTCACTGAAATTTTTAACTTACAGGGCAAGAAATCGGCATTTAAAACCACCGTTGTACTGGCCAGAAAATTATAACCAAAAACCTAACCAAACATGGACCAAAACAATCAACAACTGATAAAAGCATCTGTTGTAATAGTAATCATTACCGGTTTAATCGGTGCATTATCTATAGTAGCCGATGGCATAGGCGCCACAAGTGGAAAAATATTTTCACTTTGTTTATCGCTTATTCTATATGGAATCACTGCCACTATTTCCATGGTGGTTACCCGTAAGCCTGAATATAAAATTTTAGGCACTGCTGGTATGATAGTATCCGGACTTGGTTTTTTACTCTTAGCCATTATAATTCTTGGTGAAGTTGATGGGAGTGGTTTAATACAATTAGCGTTTGCTTTGTTTATTGCTGCTATTGCATTGGCGCATATTTGCCTGCTGCATAATTTTAATTTACAAAATAAGTATGCCCATTATGCCCGGATGACTGCTACCATTGCTATCGCCATATTTTCACTTATCCTTATTACCCGGATTTTTGAACCGCTTCCAAATCTTTACAGTTTAGCAGGCGGCCAGTCTGTTCTTAAAGTAATTGTGGCGGCATTGATAGTTGATTTGGCGGGTACACTACTGGTGCCACTTTGCAATAGGTTGAAAGTAGAAAGCCCTGTTGAAGAATTATCATTTACACCAGAGCCACCAACTGTGCAAAATGAACAACCTCCTGTTGA
>JANORJ010000369.1:0-2763 GCA_031415255.1 Chitinophagaceae bacterium
AATTGGTACAAAATCCTGAGTCAACAGACAAACAATATATAGTATGACACCAACAGTAGGTAATAATGTGCAGCTTGATTTTACATCAGCACATCTTCGGTTGAAGAAAGTGGTGAACAGAACACCACTTACTTTCAATCACAACTTGTCGAAGAAATATGAATGCAATATTTTTTTGAAAAGAGAAGATTTGCAGGTGGTTCGTTCCTATAAATTGCGGGGAGCTTACAATATGATGAGTTCCCTGTCAGCTGCGCAATTACAAAAAGGAGTTGTTTGTGCCAGTGCCGGCAACCATGCACAAGGTTTTGCATTCAGTTGCAAAAGGCTGAATGTAAAAGGCGTAGTGTTTATGCCCATCATCACCCCTAAACAAAAAATTACTCAGACAAAAATGTTTGGCGAAAGTTTTATCGAGATAAAATTAATAGGTGATACGTTTGATGATTGTGCCGTTGCCGCCAAACAATTTACAGAAGAAAATGAAATGACATTTATTCCTCCGTTTGATGATTATAAAATTATTGAAGGGCAAGGAACAGTTGGTGTTGAAATACTCGAAGATCAAAGAGATATTGATTATTTGTTTGTACCAGTTGGTGGCGGCGGATTAAGTGCTGGTGTTGGTTCGTATTTTAAAATATATTCACCAAAAACAAAAATTATCGGCCTCGAACCCGAAGGAGCACCTGCGATGTTCGAAGCATTAAAGGCTGGTCATCCTGTTACATTAGATAGTATCGAACGGTTTGTTGATGGAGCCGCTGTAAAAAGAGTTGGAGAAATCACCTTCTCCATCTGTAAGGATGTATTGGATGATATGCGTTTGGTACCTGAAGGAAAAGTATGTTCTACTATTTTGAAACTGTACAATGAAGATGCAATAGTTGTGGAGCCGGCTGGCGCTTTATCTATTGCTGCATTAGATGATTTTGCTGCTGAAATAAAAGGCAAAAATGTGGTATGCATTGTAAGTGGCAGCAACAATGATATTGAACGTATGCAGGAAATAAAAGAAAGAAGCCTCCAGTATGAAGGATTGAAACATTATTTCCTTATCAGCTTTGCCCAACGTCCGGGTGCGTTAAAAGAATTTGTCAATAATGTATTGGGATCTTCTGATGATATCACCAGATTTGAATATATGCAGAAGACCAATAAAGAAAATGGACCGGCATTGGTTGGTGTTGAATTGCAAAGCCGTTCTGATTATGATTTGCTGTTATCGAAGATGAAAAAGGCAAATATTGGTTTCAATGAGATTAATAAGAACGACCAGTTGTTTGGATATTTAATCTAAGTCAATTAGTCTATAAAATTTGTAGATAATTCCACCTTAAATCCTTTCCCTAGTGAATTTTTTTTTGTAATTTCAGTCGTATCGCATTGCTTGCTAATGAAACGGTTAACGACTGTATTCATCACACTTAACACTTGTACCACATGGCGGGCAACCAGGGATTATATGATCCATCTTTCGAACATGACTCTTGCGGTATTGGTTTTGTCGCCAATATAAAAGGTCATAAATCTCATCAGCATATTTCCGATGCACTGACAGTGCTGGAAAACATGGAGCACCGTGGTGCCTGTGGTTGTGAAAACAATACCGGCGATGGTGCTGGCATCATGATTCAAACACCACATGAATTTTTCTTTGATGAATGTTTGAAACTTGGCGTTCATTTGCCATCTTTTGGCAAATACGGAGTGGGTGTTATCTTTTTTCCTAAAGAAATAAGATTGAGAGAAGAGTGTCGTGAGATCTTTAACCGCACCGCAGAAAAATTAGGCTTAGATATTTTAGCGTATAGAAAAGTTCCTGTCAACACCCATGACATTGGACCAACTGCATTAAGTGTGGAACCAGAAATGGAACAGGTATTTATCGCCTGCCCTGACCATATTTCCAATCCTGATGATTTTGAAAGAAAATTATTTATCCTCCGTAATCATGCCGCACATACAATAAACAGTACGGTAAGAAAAGATACGATAGGTTTTTATGTGGCCTCGCTTTCGCATAGAGTGGTAGTGTATAAAGGTCAGCTTACCAGTATGCAGGTTCGCAGTTATTTTCCTGACCTTAGTAATAAAAGAGTGGTGAGTGCATTTGGTTTGGTACATTCAAGATTTGCCACCAATACATTTCCTTCGTGGAAACTGGCTCAACCTTTCCGTTACATTGCACACAATGGTGAAATAAATACGCTGCAGGGAAATTTGAACTGGCTAAAGACAAGTGAAAAAGGATTTACATCACCTTACTTCACCAAAGAAGAAATGGAGATGCTTCTTCCAATTGTTACAGAAGGACAAAGTGATTCTGCCTGCCTCGATAATATTATTGAATTATTGACACTAACCGGACGTTCATTACCGCATGTTATGATGATGCTGATTCCGGAAGCATGGGATGGACATGAAGAAATGGACCCGGTGAAAAAAGCTTTTTATGAATTCCATTCTTCCTTCATGGAACCATGGGATGGACCTGCCTCTATTTCATTTACTGATGGAAAAATAATTGGTGCCACTCTCGACAGAAACGGTCTTCGCCCTTCAAGATATTGTGTAACAAATGATGATCGTGTAATCATGGCATCAGAGACCGGTGTACTTCCAATTGACCCTGCAAGTATCATTGAAAAAGGAAGATTGCAACCAGGTAAGATGTTTGTGGTGGATATGGAGAAAGGTAAAATAATCAGCGATGCGGCATTAAAAAAAGAAATCTGTTCACAAAAACCTTATGGTGATTGG
>JANORJ010000370.1:0-4213 GCA_031415255.1 Chitinophagaceae bacterium
CTATTCCATCACCAAACTTAAAACGGCAAACCGAAACAGGTAAGCGACCCGCAGCAGTGATTTTTCCTTGCAGCAAATCGGCTGCAGCTTGTTGGGTAATGGCATCATCCTGATAACAGGCTACCAATGTCGATGCATCGCAAAAGTTTTTGGTGGCTAGCACATTTCCAAAAGTCAGCGTAATCGTTTTTATAAAATTTAAATCTTTATAAAGTTTAAGTGCAACAGGGCTTAAGCCAAAATTATCCGATGGCTTAAGAGAATATCCATGAACACCTATAACGATGACATCATACTTTCCATCTTTCTGCACTGCTTTTAAAATATCATCAGCTTTTACCTGCCCATCTTTGTAAGAAAACAGAAAGGTGTTTGCATCAAAATCTGCATGCAGTCGTTTACCAAATTCATTTAATTCTGAAGTGCCAATGCCTATGTAAGCTACTTTTTGTTTTTTGTGAGAAAGCTCATTACTATTGGAGATAGGTATGGTTGCATAATCTGTTCGGGAGGCAGTGAAACGAGCCTCTGCGAGTAGTGTAAGACTTTTTTCGGCTACTTCTTTACGGATAGCATCTGTCTTTGCATTCAACTCTTCCAGCAGATTTTTTGTATCAACAAATTGGGTTTGATTGAGACCTAATTTGTACTTTGATAGTAATACTTTTCTCACTTTTTCATTAATGTCTTCCCAGCTCAATTTTTTATCAGCAATCGCTTTTTTAATAGCAGCAATAGACTCGCCAACACTTTCGGGAAGACAAAGCATATCATTACCTGCAATTAAAGCCTCGACTGAAATAGTGCCACCGGGAAAATATTTTGCCACTCCTTTCATTTCTAATGCGTCAGTAAAAGTGAGACCATTATATCCCATATCTCTTTTTAGCAAATCGGTTACATTATTTTTTGAAATAGACGTTGCCCTGTTGGCGGTTTTATCTATAGATGGAATATACAAGTGGGCAATCATTACACTGCCGATACCAGCATTAAAAACGGCACGGAATGGAACCAGTTCCATCGAATCCAACTGCGTTCTACTTTTATTAATTACCGGCAAATCATAATGAGAGTCCACATCCACATCACCATGACCGGGAAAATGTTTGGCACAAGCCATAATGCCTGCATCCTGCATTCCTTTCATATATGCCACACCAAATTTTGAAACTTTTTCTTTGTCTTCACCAAACGAACGATACCCAATAACAGGATTGTTGGCGTTATTATTTACATCAACTACCGGTGCATAGTTTACATGCACACCAATTCTTATGCATTGCTCTCCAATGGCAATGCCCATTCTGTAAATAAGATTTTCATCTGTCAAAGAACCTAACGTAAGCTGGAAAGGAAATTTCGTTACACTATCTAACCGCATTCCCAATCCCCATTCGCCATCAATAGTTACCATCAGCGGTGTTTTAGCAATGCCCTGGTAAAAGTTGGTAAGATTGGCTTGCCGGATAGGTCCGCCTTGAAAAAAGCACAAAGCACCTACATTATACTTTTGAATATCACTGGTTACTTTAGCCACATGGTCGGCACCCAGATTAGAATGTGCTCTTACCACCATTAGTTGTGCAATTTTTTCATTATCGCTCAGGCTGTTGAATACACTGTCAGTCCATTGCTGTGCTGTCAGTTTACTTTTATACTGTGCTGATGAAAATTGATGTGCCAGCATTAAAACCAGCAGGGGCAAAAATATTTTTTTCATTCTCGTATATTAATTGATAACAAGTTAGTTAACCAGACGTTTTAAACGCTGTAATAGTTTATAAAATTGCAGCTTTTTTGCTAAATTTGGGTAATGTCTATTGCAGAAAAATACAGGCCTCATTATACGTATGCTGATTATTGCCTTTGGGAAGGCAGGTGGGAGCTTATTGAGGGTATGCCTTATGCAATGAGTCCGGCGCCAAATATGAAACATCAGAGAGTAGCTTCAGAACTTAATGCTTTGTTTGTTTTGGCCTTGAAAAAATGTAAGAAATGCAGGGTTTATGAACCAATAGACTGGAAAATGACTGATGACACAATAGTTCAACCTGATTTATCAATTATTTGTAAGCCTATTAAAAATTTGGCTTTTATTGATTTTCCCCCGGCGCTGGTTGTTGAAATATTATCTCCTTCCACAGCTATGAAAGATAGAAGAGAAAAATTTGAGTTGTATGAAACACAGGCAGTGAAATATTATCTGATTATTGACCCTGCATTTAATAAAGTTGAAATTTTTGAACTGATAAGCAAAACGTACCAGGCTGCTGCTGTAAATCCCACAACTTTTGATTTCCTGATTGATGATTGTACCGCCAACATTTCTTTTACTGATTTGTTTGAAGAATAGAACTCCCCGCTATTGCATTACATTTGCTGCTTAATTTGATTTTGTGCCTGATAAGATTACTTTATTACCTGATAATATTGCGAACCAGATAGCCGCCGGAGAAGTAATTCAACGGCCAGCCAGTGCTGTAAAAGAATTGCTGGAAAATGCGGTGGATGCTGGAGCTACTGAAATAAAATTACTTATTAATGATGCCGGTAAAGCATTGATACAAGTAATTGATAATGGCAGCGGCATGAGTGAGACCGATGCCCGCATGAGTTTTGAACGACATGCCACTTCCAAAATAAAAAGCATTGAAGATTTATTTCATATCCGCACCATGGGTTTTCGGGGAGAGGCATTGGCCTCTATTGCTGCGGTGGCGCAAGTAGAATTAAAAACAAAACGGGCGGAAGATGAAACCGGTGTTTTTATTGAAGTAGAAAACAGCTCCGTTAAAAAACAAGAACCTATTGCAGCAACCGTTGGCACCAGCATTGCCATGAAGAATTTATTCTTCAATGTGCCGGCCCGCAGAAATTTTTTAAAAAGTAATGCGGCTGAGATGCGGCACATCGTGGATGAGTTTACTAGGGTGGCCATGTCATTTCCAGAAATTCTTTTTACCCTCACTGCCAACAACCAGCAATTGTTTCATTTAGAAGCTGGAAGTTTAAAGCAACGTATCGTTCAATTGCTTGGCAACAATTACAACGCCAAATTAGTAACGGTAAAAGAAGATACCGACTACATGAACATTTATGGCTTTGTCGGCAAACCAGAAACAGCAAAGAAAACAAGAGGCGACCAATATTTTTTTGTCAATAACCGTTTTATAAAAAGTGCTTACCTGAATCATGCGGTGATAAATGCTTACCAGGAAATGATTGCTACGGATAGTTTCCCGATGTATGTATTATTTATTGACCTTGACCCAACAGTGGTAGATGTAAATGTGCACCCAACCAAGCAGGAAATAAAATTTGAAGACGAAAAAATAATTTATGCGTTTGTGCAGGCGGCTATCAAACATGCATTGGCACAGTTTAGCGTAACACCTACATTAGATTTTGAATTGGATGCTTCCATCCAGCAACTTTCTTCCATACAACAACCATTTACCGAAGAAAGAAAATCTTCTGCGGCAGCTGGTTCTATTTATAAAGGCTTTACACAAAAACATCAGGCACATTTTATTGAGAAGAGTGACAGGAATGAATTGAAACATTGGAAAGACTTCTATGAGAGTCGGGAGTCGGGAGCCGGGAGTCAGGAGTCAATACAAAAACCGGAGACTCCACTCACACCTCACACCCCACACCTCACAACTGATTTTGAACTAACCCAACTACTCAATACCTACATTACCATTCCTTCCGGCAACGGCTTCTTACTTATTCATCAACAGGCGGCGCATGAAAGAGTCATATATGAACAACTGAAAGCAGCGAGTAAAGACAAACCAGTGGCTACACAGCGAAGTATGTTTCCTGCTACGTTGGAATTAACACCGGCTGATGCAGCAGTGATGACAGAAATTATTACTGACCTGCAACAACTCGGCTACCTGATAGAACCGTTTGGTAAAAACACTTTTGTGATTCAGGGAGTGCCGGCGGATGTGGAAGGAGGAAATGAAAAACATGTTATTGATATTTTGCTGGAGCAATACAAACACTTCAACACTGACATAAAATTTTCTAAACGGGAAAAATTGATTCGCTCATTAGCACGACAGCAATCCATCAAAATCGGCACAAGGCTTACGGAAAGAGAAATGCGGCAACTGGTAAATGATCTTTTTTCCTGCGAGCAATCGAATGTAACGATGGATGGAAATCCTACTTATTTAGAATTCAAACAGGATCAGTTGGA
>JANORJ010000371.1:0-11850 GCA_031415255.1 Chitinophagaceae bacterium
CGAATTTGTAACAGAAGTAGTTTCGATACTTTTTTCTGTTGGCTTCATAGTTTCTTTGTATTTCGAAGGGCATTTTGTTTGCACGTCTTTACACTCAAAATGGTCGCCTTCATATTTCCCTTTCAAAACTAATCGTTCGCTTATTGCCAAATTGGGAATTTCTCCATTTCGGTAAACAACTTTCATAGTTTCATTCGCATTTTCCATCCCAATAGCATGAAAGCTAAGGTAATTAGCATCTTTTTTTGCGTCATATTCCACAGGCATTGTCTTGTCTAATTTGACTGCTACATGCACAAATTTTCCTGGTTTTTCTTTTGCCTCGGCTATTGTTTCGTAGGTAGAACCGGTGTTTAGTAAACTAATAAGTAAAGCGATAGTGCCAGCGATAAATACAAGGAGTATAATATGAATCTTTTTCATGAAACTTTATTTGCGAATGCAAAGTTAGGCCAAAAAGTGTAACAGAATAAGGCATTGTTTAAGCAAGTTTTAAAACCTCCAAGGGAATTATCTCGGATTAGTTGCAAATCGCTGACGTTCTTTTACGTGGCTGCTTTGCCCCTTATCTTTGTTTTTCTAAAATTGTCTACCATATGCTATTTCAACTGAGTGAAGAACAACTGATGATTCAAAAAGCGGCCCGGGATTTTGCTAAAACTGAATGTTTGCCCGGTGTTATTGAAAGAGATGAAAAACAGGAATTTCCACGGGAACAGATAATGAAACTGGCCGACCTTGGTTTTATGGGTATGATGGTTGATCCTCAATACGGAGGTGCTGGCATGGATACGGTTAGCTATGTATTAGCTATTGAAGAAATAAGTAAGATTGATGCCAGCGTAAGTGTAGTGATGAGTGTTAACAATAGTCTGGTATGTTATGGGTTGCAGCAGTATGCTAACGAAGAACAAAAGCAAAAATACCTTACTCCATTAGCACAGGGGAAAAAGGATGGTGAATTATACATTGGCGCATTTATGCTGAGTGAGCCAGAAGCCGGCAGCGATGCAACATCACAAAGAACAACTGCAGAAGATAAAGGTGATTATTATCTGTTGAATGGTACCAAAAATTGGATTACCAATGGTGGCACCGCATCCGTTTATTTGGTGATAGCACAAACAGACCCTGCAAAAGGTTCAAAAGGAATTAACTGTTTGATAGTAGAAAAAAACTGGCCCGGTGTAGCGGTGGCTGCTAAAGAAAACAAATTAGGCATTCGTGGCAGTGATACACATACCGTTATGTTTAATGATGTGAAAGTGCCAAAGGAAAATCGCATTGGCGAAGATGGTTTTGGTTTTAAGTTCGCTATGAAAACACTGGCAGGTGGAAGAATCGGTATTGCTTCTCAGGCACTCGGTATTGCCAGTGGTGCTTACGAACTGGCAAAAGAATATGCCAAAACCAGAAAGGCATTTGGTACAGAGATTATGAACCACCAGATTATTGCTTTCAAGCTGGCTGACATGGCAACAAAGATTGAAGCATCAAGATTACTTTGTTTAAAAGCCGCCTGGGAAAAAGATAATAAGATTGATTATACCTTGAGTTCTTCCATGGCAAAAGTATTTTCATCTGAAACAGCCATGTGGACTACCGTGGAAGCAGTGCAGATACATGGTGGCTATGGTTTTGTAAAAGAATACCATGTAGAACGATTAATGCGGGATGCCAAGATTACACAGATATATGAAGGTACAAGTGAAGTGCAGCGTATTGTAATCAGCCGTTCTATATTGAAGTAATAAAAAGTTCCATAAAAGCTGAAGCCATCGTCTGCAAACAGCGGTGGCTTTTTCTTTGTGTAGTTTGTGAAATACCTTTGTGAACTTAGTGGTAGAAAATTATGAGTGTCAATAAAGAAACATACCAGCAAATAAAGAGAGAACTTAATACTAAGAATGTAACCTTAGTTGCTGTTTCCAAAACCAAACCGTTAGAAGATATTCTTGAATTGTACCATCTCGGGCAAAGAGATTTTGGAGAAAACTATGTGCAGGAATTGGTAGAAAAGGCTGCCCAACTTCCAAAAGACATTCGCTGGCACTTTATCGGTCACCTTCAAACTAATAAAGTAAAGTTAATAGCTCCATTTGTGCAACTGATTCATGGGGTGGACAGTCTAAAACTTCTGAAAGAGATTAATAAAGAAGGGGAAAAGAATAATCGGATAATTGATTGTTTACTCCAAGTTCACATTGCACAAGAAGAAACAAAGTTTGGATTAGATGAAAAAGAACTTGAGGTGATAATTCCCCAAATTGAGGAATTTGAAATGACAAATGCAAGGATGTGCGGGTTGATGGGAATGGCAAGTTTTACAGTAGACATAAATCTGGTGAGAGAAGAATTCAAAAAATTAAAAAAAATATTTAATCAATACGCCGAACTTGTATCTCATAACTCAAAATTCGAAACAATCTCCATGGGCATGAGCAGTGATTACCTGGTGGCAGTAGAAGAGGGTAGTAATATGGTGCGGATTGGCAGTCTTTTGTTTGGTGAAAGAAAAAAGGGATAAACAAAAGACAATTCAAGAGACTTAGTGTAAGTATTTATTCGTATTTTTTGACCTTAATATATCTCAATGCGAAGTTTATTCCTTTCCTTAATTATTTTTTCCTCATTGTCTGTCTCAGCACAAGTGGAAAGAGATACGGTGCTAAGCCGTTGCCCCCTTTTTATTACAGATACTATCACTTCCAATAATTTTTTCATTGAAGCCAGACCTGCTACAATTAAAGTGTACAGGGTTAGGGGCGACCTGACAGTTGTTATTGAGCAGAAAGATCAGTTTTTTACTATGTTTTTCAGGGATAAGCGATTGAAGGCTGGAAAATATAAAATCACAGTAAGCCCGGATGGCCGTTCAGAACTCGTAGTAAAATATTCCTTTCGTTCTGGCGAACAGGTTTCTTATGTAAATGTTTCTAAGGGTACTATTGATGTTTCTTATGATACGGAGAAAAAATTATGGCGGCTTAAAGTAAACGGGCTGATAGCCAATCTTGTTGAAAGATCCGTTACTTACTACAAGGTTCGGGCAGATTTCACCATCAAATAATTTACTTATCTGGATAGTCCGATACATTTAGTCCGAGTATAATATTCCGGGTAGCTTTCAACTGCCCCTCTTTCAATTCAGTTTTCAAAATCCCACTTCCACCTCTTGGGTTTGCTTTTGTTCTTTCTTGGGCCGGTAGCAAGAGGTCATCATCAAAAAGAAATTCTTCTATCCAATATTCGCTTATGCCCGGCTCTTTAATAATTGGATGTATATGTTTGGGGTTATTGCTATTAGGGTACGAAGCAGGAATCAGCGTATAAAATTTGTAAAACCCATTCGCATTTGTTTTTATCCAGCCACGGATATAGCCATGCCGCCCCTTCTCTTTTCCTCGCTTGGAATACAAACCTTGCTGATCAGTGTGGTAAATATAAAGTACAACATTGCTCGCCGGTGTTTTCCCATCATGTTGATATATGATACCGCTTATTTCAATTTTGGGACCCGGTTCATTGTAGTCTGGTAATGTGTCCACTTCTTTTAATTGATCAAATGCGATACTACTTTCATAAATAGCTGTGCAATCTTCGCACCGTCCCCCTGCTTTTATTTCCTTTACCTGGGGTTCCTTACTCACTTTTGATTTTTTACTATTTTGTGAACACCCTGATAAAGAGATAATACTGGCAGTAAATAGTAAATACAAATATTTCATAACAGTTTCTTTTATCAAAGATGCAATGCCATTTATCTGTTTTATAATTGTTTACACCTAAGGTGCCAACTACCTGACGAAAGGTAAACCTGCGGTTCATCAGGAAAATATGGCCGATGGTGTAATCCCTTTTACCATTGGTTATTTGTACTTTTATTTTGAAATATGCAAAACCGTGGATTGCTAAAATATAAACTCCATCATGTTTTCTTCTGGTTGCTCCTGTTTGGTGTATGGTTCATACTCCGGGTAGATGATTATTCAAGTGAAAAAAAAGCATTTGATGTCACCTTAATAAAAGTGGCTGAGCTGGCGTTGATGATTTATGTCACCAACTACATACTTATTCCTAAACTGTTGTATAGAAAACGATATGTATGGTTTGCTATCATCTTTGTAGTAATGATATTTTGTAGCAGTGTAATTAAGATGAATATACTTGGCCGGCTGTTGAATAACCCTGAGCTGCTCAATTGGACTGCTAATCTCAAGAAAAGCTTATACAATAATATTATACCCCATTTTTTTTTAGTCATAGCCGGTGCAGCTGTTAAGCTGATGCTTGATTATGGCGAACTACAAAAACGGATGGTGGAAACGGCCAAAGAAAAAGCAGAAGCAGAGTTGAATTTTCTCAAATCGCAGATTAACCCACACTTTGTATTCAATTCACTGAATTCTGTTTATTTTCTGATTAATAAGGACAATACAGAAGCAAGAGGGGCTTTGCATAAATTTTCTGAAATGCTCCGCTACCAGCTTTACGAAGTAAATGATGATAAGATACCGATTGAAAAAGAAATTCACTACCTGAAAGATTACATGGATTTGCAGCAGCTGAGAAAGGATGAAAAATATACAGTGCAATTTAATTGTGCACCTGAAGTAAAAGGTTTTTCAATTGAGCCGTTATTGCTGGTGCCGTTTGTAGAAAATGCCTTCAAACATATTTCTCACCATAGTGATAAAGTTAATTTTGTAAAAGTAGATATGCTACTCGAAAATAAGAGGTTTGTGTTTTTTGTTATTAATTCCAAAGAAGAACAACAAACTACAGAACAGCATGGCGGCATTGGGCTAAATAATGTAAAAAGAAGATTGGAGCTGCTATATCCAGAAAAGCATGAATTGAAAATTAACAACACAGAAAACAATTTTAAGGTACAATTAAATCTTCAATTGTCATGAGTATTACCTGTATCATCATTGATGATGAGCCATTGGCAAGAAAAGGCATGAAAGAATACATTGCCGATGTGGATTTTTTGACTTGCATTGGCGAATTTGATAACCCCCTGAAAGCATCAGAGCTTATCAGCAGGGGAGAAGTACAGTTACTTTTTCTTGATATTCAAATGCCGAAAATAACCGGCCTTGATTTTTTTAAAACGTTGTCCAATGCCCCGCCCGTAATTTTTACAACCGCCTATCCTCAGTATGCACTCCAAGGTTTTGAAGTAAATGCCCTTGATTATTTAGTTAAGCCAATTTCTTTTGAACGATTTTTTAAAGCAGCGCTGAAGGCAAAAGAATTTTATGAAATCCGGGAAACGAATAGTAAGGACGCAGGTGCTTCTGAATATTTTTTTATCAAAGCAGATAATAAACTGGTAAAAATTTTATTTGACGATGTATTGTATGCAGAGGCTTTACAGAATTATGTCATCATCCACACGGCAGCGAAGAAGTATATGACGTACCTCACTTTTAAATCGGTAGAAGATTATTTACCTGCTGATAAGTTTCTGAAAGTTCATAAATCATACATCGTTGCTGCTTCTAAGATTGATACTATTGAAGGCAATGATATTAAAATTGGTCAGCAACATATTCCCATCAGCCGCAATCAAAAAGACGAAGTGATGGATAAACTGTTGAAAGGAAAATTTCTGCGACGATAACCCGCAAGTGCCTGATAGCAAAATTGGTATAAGTTGGGTTCGGTTTTAACTTCCCCGCTGTGATCCGGTGTTGGATTGTTTACTTACAAAGCCGCCGGACTTAGTTGGCTTCTGAATAAACTTAGAACCCTGGCTGCCGGCAGGGCTATTTTTTTTAGCGTCCTTCTTTTTTCCTTTCTTATTGTTTTGATTGAGCAATGACATACTGGATATTTATTTTTTATAAAGGTAATGTTTATTTGTCATAAGCGAAATGGGTAGGCCAACGCAACCCATTAATATTAGCAGAGCTACAAGGGCTTTTGAAAGTACAAAAGGTATTGGTGTAACAGATGATTGAGGCATAGCTTCGTTTGTTGTCAACAAACGATAAAAAGTCGTAGTTAAAATATTTTATACTGTAACCGCAAATCAATAAAGTCGGCAGTAAACTTATGCACTTTCATATTAAAACCGGCATACAGGTGTTTATTCAACCGGTATCGTAAACCCCAGCGGTGATAAGTGGCCGATTTGAAGAAAGCAGGGTAGTTGGTAATGTATCTGCCATACTGCTGACTGAAAATTATTTTATTAAATAAAAATTCATGTCCCACATAAACCCCGGCTAAGGTGGAAGGCTTACTGTTGTCGGCCGCCACACCGGGTGCATCAATAAATTTATTATAATATAACTCAGCTCCTGCTGAAAGTGCACTGATGCGACTTACTTTTTTTTGTGCTACTGCAAACATACCTACCATATAGTTGCGGGTAGTTTTCCACTTGCGGTGGTATCCTTGTTTTGGCACAAACATTAATCCAATATCCAGACCGGGTTTCTTTTCACTCCATTTATAGCGGGGTGGTTTATTGTATTTGGGCAGCTGATTGTTATCTGGGTAATAAAGTAATGAGGCAGAAAAAGTACTCCAATTTAATCCTGCATTTGGTTCTTTATAATTACCGTTGGACATATGATTGAAATTGGCGTTGCCCTGAACTACTAATTTTTTTGTAAAGTGATACCCAAGCCCGGCCGACACATGCAGGTAAGGAGTAATGTGCAGACTATAATTATTGTTCAATGGATTTTTCACACTCTCAAATGGGTTGGAAAAATAACCGGCTCCCATATCTCCCCTAAATTGAAATTGCAGTTTGTTACCTATCCGGTAAACAGGCTCCAAAAAATATGAAACTATATAGCCCTTCCCAAGTATGGGAGTTCCAAGATTATAATATGAGAAAGTAAAACCTTTACGAATATAGGTTCGGCAATAGGTATATGATGCGGAATCTATAAATTGTTTTGAAAGATCAAAAGAAAATCCTTTTGGTTTTGCATTTTCAATACTCTGCACATCATGGTTATGAACAAGTACTGCGCCTGAATGAACACTAAAACCATATGCCCGCCGTGGCGAAATATTTTTATGAATACCGGTATCACCCGTAAGTTGGCAATGGGCCATCGCAAAAAACGAAAGACAAACTATAGTAGTAAGAAAACGGTACTGCATACGGGGTGAAAAATACCTTAAAAAATTGAAATGTATCCGAGTTTTGGCGAGTAAATCAGGCAAGGTTACTTAAATAGTATACTAGACATAATTTTTTTTGCCGTTTCATTATAAATTGATTTTCCGGCAGAAGCCACAAAGGTTACTATATACAATCTTGATTTGTAAAAACAGTACCATTGGGTAGTGCGAACTTTTATGGATTCATCCAGTTTATTATAACCAGAATAGATTAACTCAGCGGCATCAATATTGTTCCATTTAAAATATCGTAAACTCTCTTCATTAAATTCTGTAAACTGTTTTTTAACACCGTTGGCAACTGCGGGAAACAGGTCTTTTATTTTTATTTCCGTACCATACCCTGTTTTTTGTGTAACACTCACATTAATATTTTCAAAAAAATCATCTCCGGTACTGTCTGGGGGCGAAGTAAAAAACACCCGGTTACCTTCTTTTATTTTATTTACCCAAGTGGAAGGATATTTGGCAGTAAACTTACCGGCCGTGTCGGTAAAAGATTTCCATGGCTGGCCGCTGGCGAAAACAGGAAACAAAATAATCAATAACAAATAACAGGAACGGTGCATAATGGATTTTTAAGTGTAAGATAGAGTGAAATTATAAATAACAGGTTGCTTTCGTTCGATAATTGTTATCAATGCCGAAAGACATGTAATCCTTATAACATCAACTATTCAACCTTGCCATTTCCTTACCTTTGCAAACTATGTCAGAAGAAGCAAAGAAAGAAGAAAAGAGTCTTAATTTTCTCGAAGAAATTATAGAAAACGATCTGCAAACCGGTAAGTACAAAAGCATTGTTACCCGTTTTCCGCCAGAGCCGAATGGCTATCTGCATCTCGGTCATGCTACTACTATTTGTTTAAATTTCGGTCTCACCAAAAAATATCCGGGTTATACTAACCTTCGGTTTGATGATACCAATCCTGTAACCGAGGAAACAGAATATGTGGAAAGCATAAAGGAAGATGTAAAATGGCTGGGTTTTGAATGGAAGAATGAAAGATATGCAAGTGATTATTTTGATCAACTGTTTGAATATGCCCTAAAGTTGATTGATAAAGGACTTGCTTATGTGGATGATAGCACATCAGATGAAATGGCTAATTTAAAAGGATCTCCAACAGAGCCGGGGAGAGATAGTGCTTTCAGGAACCGCAGCATAACGGGAAACAGGGATTTATTTGAGCGAATGAAAAATGGCGAATTTCCGGATGGTAGCCGGACGCTGCGGGCAAAGATTGATATGGGTCATATTAATATGCTAATGAGAGATCCGATTCTCTATCGTATCAAACATGCTCATCACCATCGCACCGGCTCCACATGGTGCATCTACCCAATGTATGATTTTGCACATGGACAAAGTGATTCTTTAGAAGAAGTAACACACTCTATTTGTACATTGGAGTTTGTGCCTCATCGGGAGTTATACGACTGGTTGATTTCAGCATTAGAAATTTATCCATCACATCAGTACGAGTTTGCCCGGAAGAATATTAATTACACGGTAATGAGTAAAAGAAAACTGTTGCAGCTTGTTACCGAAAAGCATGTAAATGGATGGGATGATCCTCGGATGCCAACAATAACCGGCTTGCGAAGAAGGGGCTATACCGCACAAAGTATCCGAGAGTTTTGTGATAGGGCTGGCATTGCCAAAAGAGAGAACATCGCTGATATCGGATTGCTTGAATTTTGTGTAAGGGAGCATTTAAATAAAATTGCATTGAGAAGAATGGTTGTATTTGACCCAATCAAAATTATTATTACCAACTATAACGGTGATGGAGAGGTACTGAATAGTGAAAACAATCCGGAAGACCCCAATGGTGGTATAAGAGAAATTCCATTTTCAAATGAAATTTATATTGAAAGGGATGACTTCATGGAAATTCCTTCTAAGAAATATTTCAGACTGGCACCCGGACAAATGGTACGGTTAAAATCCGCTTATATTATTAAGTGTGATAATGTGATTAAGGATGAAGCAGGAAATATTACAGAACTACACTGTACGTATATTCCCGAAAGTAAAAGTGGCCAGGATACTAGCGGCATCAATGTAAAAGGAACGCTGCATTGGGTAAGTGTTAAATCAGCCATTTCTGTAGAAGTAAGAGAATATGACCGATTATTTAAAGTGGCAGATCCGACAGATGAGGAAGGTGATTTTAAAGAATACCTAAACCCTGATTCCTTAAAAATTATAACAACAGTTTTTGCAGAACCTGCCTTGGCAAAGGCAAAATTTGATGACCGCTACCAATTTATCCGCAAAGGATATTTTTGTCTGGATAAAGATACCAGCACCAGCAGGATTGTCTTCAACCGTACCGTTACGCTGAAAGACGGGTGGGTAAAAGAGCAGCGAAAAAGCTGAAGTTTGTTTAAGCAAAACTGCACTCAATTAAAAAATACCCCTTACTAATTTTATCGGGGCAATTTGTTTTTGCCATTACATACAGAAATGCTAAGTTTATGGCGATTTAGAGTAATCTTCTGAATTTGCTGGACTATTTTTAATAACCACAACCAAACGTTTATGAGAAAATTTACTTTTCAATTTTTAATTATTGGGTTGCTATTTACACTTTGCTGTAATAATAGCTATGCACAGCAGCTGCCTGAAAGTGTTGCTGTTACAGGTACTTTGGTAAGAGTTACTCCCAAACTTGCCGACATTGACAAAACTACCATGTACGGCGAACCCTTGAAAATTACCCGTGACATGAATGGTATTATCATCAATAATAGTGGTGATTTTGCACGAAATAAAAGGGAGACAAAAAGAAGATTAGAAGAGGAAATGCGGGAAAAAATTAATAGAGAATATGTTTTGGCTACCGGCGACACAAAAGGGCAAGTAAAACAAAGCTTCCCTACTATAAATTCTCCGTTTGCCCCCGGTACCACAATAGGGACAAATATTAATGGCCAAACATCTCCTGGCCTTTCGCCATCAGATAATAATATGGCTGCAGGCCCCAATCATATTATACAAACTGTAAACAATACTTCAGGAACACAATTTACAATTTGGAATAAAGCAGGTGTAGTGGTTCAGGGACCTACTATTTTAGCAACCGTTACCGGAAGAACCGGAGCCGGAGATCCAGTTGTTCTTTATGATCAATTGGCAGACAGGTGGTTTATGGCAGAGTTTGGACCATCAGCTTGCTGTAACGAATTAATTATAGCAGTTTCTGCTACGCCAAATCCTACAGGGGCATGGAATATTTACTCGTATGTAGATGCCACTTTTTTCCCCGATTATCCTAAATTTTCTATATGGCATAATGCATATTATGCATATTCTAGAGATTTTAACACCGCAGGAACCGCTTTCCTTGGTTCATCTGTTTGGGCGTTTGACCGTACTGCTATGTTAGCCGGTGCCGCAACTGCACAAATGGTTAGACAGAGAATACCGAATAGTTTCGCTAACATTAGTGCTATAGGTTCCGTGGGATTAGAAGGAATGACGCCTTCCACTGGCGGTGGACTTTTTATTGTTCCTACTAGTGCCACAACTTTGAATATTTTTGAAGTAACTCAGAATTTTGGAGCTGCTACAATTACGGTTGGACCATTAGTTCCTTTAACAGTTAATGCCTGGGGTTCAATTGGAAATATAGCTCAGCAAACTGGCCCTACTTTAAATACTCTTTCACCATTCCTGATGTTTAAATTAAACTATCGTAATAATGGTGGTACAGAATCTATTGTTTTATCTCAAAGTATTGCAAATGGAACTCGTTCGCAAGTAAGATGGTATGAACTTAGAAAGGTAGCCGGTAACTGGACAGTGTTTCAACAGGGAGATATACCAGGTGCTGATGGCAATAGCCGTTGGATGCCTTCAATTTCAATGGATGGTTGTGGAAATATAGCTCTGATATATGATGTAGCTGGGCCTACTGCACATCCTTCTATAAGGTACACTGGTAGAAATGCTTCCGACCCACTAAACACAATGACATTGCCAGAAGCAGTAATTTTTAATGGTACTGCCGGACACACTAATGCAAGATGGGGTGATTATAATACAGCCGTTCAGGATTATAGTGCTGCTAGCACCCCTAATAACGGTTCTTTCTGGGCTACTTCTCAACATAGCAATCAGCAAACCCGCATTGCTAATTTTACACTTACCGGTGGTTGCGTAGCTGCTCCAAATATTACTTCAGGAGCTTCAACACTAACTACTGAAAGTTGTATTCCAAATAATAGTGTAATTGATCCGGGTGAAACGGTTACGGTTAGTTTCTGTGCCAATAATGCTGGAACTGCTAACACTGCTAACCTTGTAGGTACCTTGCAGGCAACAGGAGGTGTTACGAGCCCAAGTGGACCTCAAAACTATGGGGTAGTAACATTTGGCGGCCCTGCTGTTTGTCGTTCTTTCACCTTTACTGCAAATGGTGTATGTGGTAGCACAATTACTGCTTCTATTCAAATGCAGGATGGTGCCACGAACTATGGAACACTTACCTATACATTTACTCTTGGAACTACAGTAGTTTCTGCCGCTCAAAATTTTGATGCTGTTGTAGCCCCTGCTTTACCAGCAAGTTGGGTTGCTACCAATCCAGTTGGCGGTGGAGCACTTTGGGTAACGTCAAGTGCAGGAGTCCTTATACCTGTACCATCATTACCAAATTCTCTTTTCATAGATGACCCTAGCATAGTAAC
>JANORJ010000372.1:0-2480 GCA_031415255.1 Chitinophagaceae bacterium
TGGCAGAGACTTCTTACAATAATCAAAAGCAGATATTGGAAAAAATATCTGAGCACATTAATAAAACAAGTGACCTTGTAGAGAAGATGATTGGGGCAAGAAAGATTTGTAACAACATGGGTGACACCAGAACAAAAGCCATCGGCTACCAAAGCCAAGTAAAGGATGCCTTCTTTGATGACATTCGTTATAATGTTGACAAACTTGAATTATTAATTGATGATAGAGAATGGTATTTACCAAAATACAGAGAATTACTTTTTTTGAGATAATTAAGTGAGGAGTTTTATTGAAAAAAACCGTCCCGTTTGAAACGGTACGGTTTTTTATTACAAAAAATCCCGGCAAAAAAACACCGGGATTAAATATCATAAACCGAAAATAGAAATTACTTCAAATGAAATCCTTCTATAAATTTCGTATTAAAATCGCCGCTGCGAAAACGTTCGTCCTGCATCAGTTGTAGATGAAATGGTATGGTAGTCTTCACTCCTTCAATAACATATTCACTTAATGCACGGTACATAGTAGCAATAGCTTCTTGCCGTGTTTGCGCCACCGTAATTAATTTTCCTATCATAGAATCATAATATGGAGGAATAACATAACCTGCATACACATGACTGTCTACCCTAACGCCATGTCCACCGGGCTGAAATAGTGAAGTTATTCTTCCGGGGGATGGGCGAAAATCATTGTAGGGATCTTCTGCATTGATGCGGCACTCGATGGCATGATTGTTTGGGATATAATCTTCACCAGTGATTTTTTCTCCCATCGCTATTTTTATCTGCTCTTTGATAAGATCAAAATTGATAACTTCTTCGGTAACGCAATGCTCCACCTGTATCCGGGTGTTCATCTCCATGAAATAAAAATTCCGGTTTTTGTCCACTAAAAACTCAACGGTTCCTACACTTTCATAATTGATAGCGCCGGCTGCTTTTTTTGCGGCCTCTCCCATTTTAAAACGAAGCTCATCGGTCATAAATGGCGATGGTGATTCTTCTACCTATTTCTGATGACGACGTTGTATAGAACAGTCTCTTTCACTAAGATGACAAACAGTACCAAACTGATCTCCTGCTACTTGTATTTCAATATGTCGTGGCTCCTCTACAAATTTTTCAATGTAAATGCCATCATTTTTAAATGATGCGGCAGCTTCTGCCTTAGCAGTATCGTATGCCTTTTCCATTTCGCTATCCTCCCACACTATCCTCATTCCCTTACCACCTCCACCGGCAGTTGCTTTTAAAATAACGGGATAACCCATATTTTTTGCAAGGCCTTTTGCTTCTTCTACGCTTTGCAACAAACTTTCTCCGCCGGGTATTACAGGCACACCAGCTTTTATCATTGTTTCTTTGGCTGTTATCTTATCCCCCATGGAATTAATCATATCCGGAGTGGGGCCAATAAATTTTATGCCGTGGTCATTACATATTTGTGCAAACTTTGCATTCTCTGCCAGAAAGCCATACCCCGGATGAATAGCATCTGCATTGGTAATTTCTGCCGCCGCCATGATGTGTGCAACATTCAGGTACGAATCGCTACTTTTTGGTTTACCAATACAAACAGCCTCATCAGCAAATTTTACATGAAGACTGTCTTTATCAGCAGTGGAATAAACAGCTACGGTTTTAATGCCCATTTCCTTACAGGTGCGTAAGATCCTAAGTGCGATCTCTCCTCTGTTGGCAATTAGTATTTTTTTGAACATTGTAGTAATTAGCTAATTTTTTAATGTGCTGATGTGCTAATGACAAAAGCAGCAAGCAGGTTAAAAAATGAAAGACCAATCAGCATATCAGCACATTGGCTAATTTGCTCATTTGAATTTATGAAGGGTCTACCAAAAATAATGGCTGGTCATATTCAACCGGACTTGCATCTTCAACCAATATCTTTACGATCTTACCTTTTACTTCGCTTTCTATTTCATTGAATAATTTCATTGCTTCAATGATACAAACAACTTTACCCGTGGTTACTTCATCGCCAACATTTACTAAAATGGGTTTACCGGGGCCTGACTGGCGATAAAATGTACCAATCATCGGGCTTTTTATGGTGATCAGGTTATCTGTTTTTGGAGTTGCTTCCTGTTTTGTCGGGGCTGCTGCTACCGGGGCCTGTGCTGTCTGGGGTGCAAAAGACTGGGTTGATGTTGTAGCTACTATATTCTGAACAGGGTCTTTCTTTTGCTTTATGGTAATCTTTCTTCCATCCTCTTCAATGGTTATTTCTCCTATTGAGGTCTTGTTAATGAGTTTTACAAGTTCCTGAATTTGTTTGATGTCCATGTGATAGTATTAAATGATTAATTGGATATAAGAATCGGGCAGCTAAGATAGGCAATGATTATTCAAATATGCAAGAATTAAATTCTGAAAATCTAAAAAAAATGGCAAAATATGCCTAAAAAACTTCAAAATGGACCTAAATTCAATAAAAAAGTCCCGTTTTTTGGCAAA
>JANORJ010000373.1:0-1682 GCA_031415255.1 Chitinophagaceae bacterium
TTGGCACCATGAATAGAGTCAGCAATTGTTTTATAAGGCTGCGGTGCCACTATAGCAAACGTATATTTGGAGCGGAACAAGCAACGCAGGACTTCTTCTTTCGGCTTTGCCTGCATTTTTTTAAACTCTTCAATCATGTCACGGTTCTTTTCCACCACCGGTCTTTCATCTTTTTTAAAATAAATAGCAGTTATTTTTTCCAGGTCGTATAAAAGTTTTCCTTCCGGGGTAATTAAATAATCAATCTTATAAATCAATGACAGCAGCATATAAGCAATGCCACCAGAGAATTTATCTGCATCCACCCCGGCAATTGTTTCTACTATTTCTTTTATCCATTGCTGCAGGTATTGGTATTTCACTTCCTTTTCAGCTGCGGGAATAACTGTGATGTGTTCGCTGTCGGTTGTTTCCAGCATAGCAAAGTCCTGCACCAGCAGGTCGTCCTGTTTATCAGCCTTGGTTGATAATTCTTTTAGTCCATAATATAATTTGCTGGGGCTCGATGTTTCCAAGCCGCTGTCGAAGCTCATACAAAGACGGTCATTATCCAAAGCAAACCGGCTGTAGTACAAATTAAAATTCATTTCAAGCAGGCGGCGCATTACCGGCACAGATGGCTCGGGCATTTTTGCCAGTGTTACTTCTGCTTTCAGCACTTCATTATTAAAATGACCCCTTATTATTTTTGAACCCTGAAATAAATGAAACCTGCCCTCGGCACCATTTCGTTCATACACCACATTTTGTGCAGTGTCATCCCGCAGGTATTCAAAAAAAGCATCTATACTTTCAGTATATTTTTTTTCCTTAAATAATTTATCAGCATCTGTCCAGCGGTTAACTTTGGCCACTGGTTTATTATTGTCCGAATAGCGGCCAAATGGAATGTCTGGTCCCGCCGGGGGTGCCTCTTTTTTCCTGCTTCTGCCAAATAGTTTCTCAAACATGAATTTCATTTAAGGATGTGAAAGTTATAGGTTTTTTAAACACCGCCACACCTGCACGGCTTCTATTATTTTTTATAATGTCCGGGCTGGATTAATACTGCTTTATAGCCCTCTTTTCACAAACGCCGATTTCTCCCGTAAAGACGTTTATTTCCCCGTTTCGAATTGTTTCTCACAACACCCAAAAGGAAGATTTTTGAATCCTTTGTTATTCCGGCAAACCTTTATCTTTGAACCTACTAATTACTTTATATGAAGTTTATTGCCTCCTCCTCTTCTTTACTGAAACAATTGCAGCATATTTCCGGTGTTATTAACGCTAACACAGTGTTGCCAATCCTCGAAGATTTTTTGTTTGAAGTGGAAAAAAACAAACTGACTGTTGTTGCTACTGATTTGGAAACAGTGATGAGGGTGCAGCTCGATATTGAAGCCAAAGACAGCGGTAAGGTTTGTATTCCCGCCAAAATCCTGATGGATTCTTTAAAAAATATTGCTGACCAGCCACTGACTTTTACAATTGATAAGAATTTCGGTATAGAAATAACCAGCGATAATGGTAAGTATAAAGTGATGGGAGAAAACCCTGACAACTTTCCGAAAGAACCAACTTCGGATGATACCACCTCTTTTAACATGACCGCTTCTGCACTCGTAACTGCTATCAACAAAACGTTGTTTGCTACCAGCAATGATGATTTGCGTCCGGCCATGACGGGTGTTTTCTTTGAG
>JANORJ010000374.1:0-3730 GCA_031415255.1 Chitinophagaceae bacterium
TGCCCGCATTGCTATCGGGTGATTATAGTCACAATCGCAAATGATTTTTTAATAAGTTGGCTGAAAACAATCTGTTGAAGAGAATATTTTTTTTAACGTACAGCACATTCTTACATGTGCTACGATGCCAGCTAAAGCTGTGATTCCGCCAATAATAATTATTGCAATACTCATACCCAAAGTATCTGCCAGTACGCCGGCTAGTAATGCCCCAATCACATAACCACTGTCCCGCCAGAAGCGAAAGATGCTTAAAGTTTCTGCCCGTTGTGAAGGGTGAGTGCTTTCAGCAACGACAGTTAAAAAGTTAGGATAAACTAAGGCTGTACCTACTCCTAATAGTATTGCTGCACCAACTAATAAAATAAATTGGGAGGAGATCGCAAGCAATACAATGGCTACGGCTTGTGTCAGCATTCCCACTGTAATTATTTGTTTTTTGCAATACACATCTCCCATTTTACCGGTAAAGAGTTGCATCACTCCCCATACTACGGGATACACTCCTGCAATAATGCCTATCTCCCGTATGCTGAAATTCTTTTGCAGTAGCAGGATTGGTAAAAGACCCCAAACTACTGCATCGTTCATATTATTTACTAAACCATTTAAGGTTACACTGCTGATATTTTTATGTTTCCAGGTAGTTTCTTTCCAAACATTTTTTAATAAAGCAACTTTGCTTATAATACTTTCCGCATGAACAAAATGAGTGGTGTCTTTTATCAAAAAGGCTGATACCAGTAAACCAGCTGCTGCAAAAAACAATCCGGGAATGAATGGGAAGAATGCATAGCCGTATTTGGAAGCAATGAAACTGGCGAGATATGAGGCTAAACCAACGGATAGATAACCTGCAAATTCATTAATGCCCATCGCCAGTCCACGGTTCTTTTGTCCAACAATATCCACTTTCATAATAACGGTGGATGACCAGGCCAAGCCCTGGTTAATGCCCAATAGAATGTTAGCTGCAATCACCCATGCCCATGAATCTGCATACATTAATAAAAATGGAACAGGCAATGCTGCATACCAGCCGGCCATTAGTATTTGTTTCCGGTTAAATTTTTTGCTGAGTTTGGCTACACTATAATTACTGATGGCCTTGGTAATTCCAAAGGCCATAATAAAACTGAGTATGGCAGCATTGGCATCCAAGCCAAAAACACTTTTTCCTAATCCAGGAAGCACGGCTCTTTCCAAACCAATCATGGCACCAACGAATGCATTGACGAGAACCAGTAAGGAGAACTGTTGCCAGTTTTCTTTCATGCCTGTTTTTACAGTTACCAATTTTGTGAATTTGTTTCACAAAGGTCTTATCTATAAATGGCTATTCATTTATCATATGATAAATAATCATTTCAGCCCACGGATGCGGCTGAGGCTCACCTGGGTGATGCCGAGGAAGGATGCAACATATTTCAACGGAATCCGTTTCAAAACATCAGGTGCTTCCTGAAGTAAGGTTTTATATCTCTCTTCAGCCGCATGAAATTGTATGCCTTCTATGCGGTGGACTGTTTCTACATAAGCAGCTTCAAATATTTTTCTGAACAGTCTTTCTATCTCCGGGAATGAATCATATAACTTGAAAAGCTGATTGGAATTGATGCCCACTATCACTGCATCTTCGAGTATCTGTATGGCTTTACGACTGGGCTTACCGGTGAACAAACTTTCAACTCTTGCAATGATGCTATTTTCAAAGTAAAAATTTTCGGTAATATCAATGCCGTCTTTAAAATAGTAAATTCGGGCAATACCTTTATTGAGGAAGTAAAGAGTTTTGCAAGTGTGTCCGATAGGCTGGAGGTCTGTGTTTTTCTTGATAGTAATAATGTTGCTGATAGCCGCAATAGCTTCTTCCGCTTTTTGTGAAAGTGTATTATATTTTTTAAAAAATTGAAATAACTGCTCCACTGTTTTATGATTTCACTATAAAGTTACAGTCCGCATCTTGAAGTAAACGGATTACTAATGCGGAAGGCTGCCTCTGTACTTTCCATAGACCCAAGTTCCTGAAATTGCACTCAACAGGGTAACGATAATAACAGTAGCACCAGTTCCAATTTGTGCAAACAATGGGCCCGGACAAGCACCGGTAACAGCCCAGCCTAAACCAAATATCAAACCACCGTATATCTGTCCCTTGTTGAATTTTTTGTTTTCCAGCTTTATCTTTTCACCTTCTATTGATTTGGCGTTGTATCTTTTTATCAGCAACACACTAATCATACCTACAACTATAGCGGAGCCAATTACCCCATACATATGGAAACTTTGCAGGCGGAACATTTCCTGAATACGAAACCAAGATACGATTTCAGCTTTTACAAATACAATTCCAAACAGAATCCCTAAAATACCATATTTGATATTGGAAGAAAGTGGTTTATCGAGTTCACTTTCGTTTACACACATTGCATTCTGCGAACGAACCTCATAATCTGTATTATCGGGTTGTGCTACAAAATTTTTATTACTATCTATTTTATCTTTTACTGACATATTAGTGAGTATTTTTTGTTAGAGTTTTAAAATAAATGGCAGAATTAAATTTGCCATGATAAAACCACCGGCCATAAAACAACATGTGGCAACTAATGATGGCCATTGCAAATTACTTAAGCCCATAATAGCATGGCCCGATGTGCAACCACCGGCATACCTTGTTCCAAATCCAACGAGGAATCCACCGATTACCATCATAAAAATTCCTCTTACTGTCAACAACTCAGACCAGGCAAATAAATCCTTGGGAATAATGCTGTCATAATTAGTAACACCATAGGTAGCTAATTCTGATGAGAGCTTTGCATTTACCTGTATCGGTTCCGGATTCGCTAATAATTGTGCCGCAATAATGCCCCCAACTAAAATACCGGCAACAAAAAATAAATTCCATACTTCTTTTTTCCAATCATATTGAAAGAAAGGAATTTTCGCCGGTATGCAGGCCGCACATACATGGCGAAGGGAAGATGAAATGCCAAATGATTTATTACCCAATAATAATAGGGCAGGCACTGTTAATCCAATAAGTGGTCCGGCAATATACCAGGGCCAGGGTTGTTTCAAAAAATCAAGCATAACTATTTCCTTTTTAGGTTGTGCAAATGTGAGTTAATAGAAAAATCTGTACCGTGATATTTGTCACAGGACAGTGAATCTTTTACTTCTTTTGTTTGGCTATAATAGGTTTGTAAGGCCCAAATTTATGTTCTGTTTCTGTAAAGCCATCAGCATAAGGGCCGAAAGGATGGTCAAAAGGTTTTTTGGAAATATCCGGCCAGTCTTTACTTAAATCCTTTGATGGCCTTGGTTGGCTGTTTACGTAAGCCGCCACATCCCAGGCTTCTTCAATCGTTAATTTTGGGTTGCTATGTTTTGCTTGATTAAATGGCATATTGCTATGTACATACCCGGCAAGATTACTGATGCGAAATAACCCGGCGCCTGAATTATAACTATGAACTCCCCAAAGAGGCGGATACTCAAAATTATTACCACTCAGACTTAACTGCCCTTCTCCATTGGAACCATGGCAACTCTGGCATTGTATTGTATAAACCTGTTTTCCTTTAATCGGGTCAGCGGCTCTTTCCAGAAATGGCAATTTTTCTATTCCACTACCAATTGGTTTCTCACCTTTTTTTACATCTTGTCCCACCCATTTTATATATGCATAAATGGCCTGGTACTCTTTACTATTGCTGTCGGGTGC
>JANORJ010000375.1:0-14824 GCA_031415255.1 Chitinophagaceae bacterium
GTTCCCTTAATAGTTTGTGTTAATGATTGCGCCAGCGAAAAAGAGGATATGAAAATGAGGAGGCCAAACAAGCCAGCTTTCTTTTGCATAAGCTAAGGTTTGGCAGTAATTTACAAAATAGATTTCTCTTTATACCGGGAAAATTGGCAGCTGGACGAGCCGGGTTTGTTATTGGGGTAAATCAATATGCCAGTAGCTTCTGAATAGTTTCATCCAATCTTGCTTTGGCCATAAAATTATTTTCCAGCTCAATGCTAAATGGAATCGGTGTATCCAACGATGCGCAACGCATAACAGGGGCATCTAACAAACCAAAGCAGTTCTCTGCAATCCAGGCGGCTATCTCGCCGCCGATACCGCCGACTAAAGTGTCTTCGTGTAATAATAATACACGGCCTGTTCTTTTTACTGCTTCACGGATAGCCAGATAATCCAAAGGCAACAAAGTTCGAAGGTCTAATATATCAATAGAAATTTCCAGATGCTCCGCTGCATAGTCTTCTGCCCAATGCACCGCTGCACCATAAGTGATGATGGAAATTTCATCCCCATCTCTTACATGCCGGGCTTTGCCGATTTCTATTTCATAATAATCTTCCGGCACCGGCCCACTTACTGAACGATACAATGCTTTATGTTCAAAAAATAAAACAGGATTAGGATCATTAATGGCCGCTATCAATAACCCTTTTGCATCCATTGGCGTACTTGGATACACTACTTTCAATCCCGGTGTTTTTACAAACCATGCTTCATTACTCTGGCTATGAAAAGGCCCGGCACCTACTCCGCCGCCTGTTGGCATCCGAATCACCACATCTGCATTTTGTCCCCAGCGGTAATGAATTTTTGCCAAATTATTTATTATCTGGTTAAAGCCCACTGTTACAAAATCTGCAAACTGCATTTCCATCATGCTCTTATATCCTTCTAACGATAAGCCGAGTGCAGCACCAACAATAGCACTTTCGCAGAGCGGTGTGTTTCTTACTCTTTCTTTTCCAAAATCATTGATAAAGCCTTCGGTTATTTTAAATGCTCCGCCATACTCTGCAATGTCCTGACCCATAAGGATGAGATTAGGATGTTGCTGCATACTTTGATGAAGACCGTCTTTTATAGCGTCGATTAGTCTTTTTTCAGTTGTCGGATAACTGTTGACAGTTGACAGTTGTGAGTTGTCAAGCACCTTGACACCTAACACCCCACACCCGACACCTGACTTCGCATAAACATCTTCCAACTCTTCCTCGGTATCTGCCACCACCGGTTTTGCAGCAGCCCCAATCGCTAATTCACTTTCTATTTTTTCCTTGAATTCGCTGCGGATTTTTTCAATAGCCTGTTCATCAACAACACCTGACGTTTTTAAAAACTCTTCATAGTTTTTAATCGGGTCTTTCATTTCCCATAGCTTGAACAGATCTTGCGGCACATATTTAGTACCACTTGCTTCTTCATGCCCCCGCATCCGAAACGTAAGACATTCTATTAAATAAGGCTTTTGATTTTTGATACAATACTCCCTTACTCCTTTTATCGTATCATATACTTCTAATAAGTTATTGCCGTCTATCTGCACCCCTTCCATACCATAGCCTTTGGCTTTATCTATTAAACTAATGCAGCGGTATTGCTCGTTTACCGGTGTGCTTAATCCATAGCCATTATTTTCAATAATAAAGATGACAGGCAAATCCCAAACAGCAGCCGTATTTAATGCTTCATGAAAATCGCCTTCGCTGGTGCCACCATCGCCGGTAAAAGCCAGTGATATTTTTTTCTCCTTTCGTAGTTTATGTGCCAGTGCTACTCCATCAGCTATTGCTAATTGCGGACCCAAATGTGAAATCATTCCGCAGATATGATGTTCCTTGTTTCCGAAATGGAAACTTCTTTCTCTTCCTTTACTATAGCCTTCCTGTGCTCCCTGCCATTGCATAAATAGTTTACTCAATGGCATAAGGCGGGTTGTAAATACTCCGAGATTGCGGTGTAGCGGCATTATCCATTCATTGTCTTGCAAAGCAAGTGTTGCACCAACCGAAATGGCTTCTTGTCCGATACCGCTAAACCATTTGGAAATTTTTCCTTGCCGCAATAGCACCAGCATTTTTTCTTCTATCATGCGGGGCCAAAGAAGGCTGCGGTAAAAATGGACAAGCTGTTCGTTAGATAAATTTTTGCGGTCAAAGGTCATGAGGCGAAGGTCAGGATTTTTTTCAACACAGAGATAGAGAGAAATTGAGTTTCACGGAGTTCTTTTGAGGTATTTCGGTTTCACGCAGAGGTCGCTGAGTTCGCAGAGGATTTAAGCAAATCTCCTTTGCATTCTCCGTTTGTTCCATCTGGACATCAAAAATAATCCTTTGAGAATTTATTCAATTACCGTGAATTTTTAGACAACCACCAATTCATAAAAGTCCTCCGGGTTCAAATACTTTTGAGCAAGAGCCTGTATTTCTTCGGCAGTAATGGTTTTGATAGTATTAATAGAATCGTAGAAATATTGGTCGGTTAAATTATTAAGCACATAATTTTTCCAACGGGCAATTATCTGGAAAGGACCATCCAGATCGCCAAGAAGGCCACCCATCATGTAGTTTCTTACTAACAATAATTCTTCATCGTCCACCAGGTCTTCTCGCAAGTCTTTCATTTCTTTATACACTTCGGCAATGGTGGCTTCGCACACATCCTTACCAGCTTCGGTGCTTATCATCCAGGCAGTATCATATATATGATTTTGCAAATAACTATGTATACCATAAGTGTACCCTTTGTCTTCCCGTATATTACTCATCAGCCGGGAACCAAAGAAGCCCCCGAATAAAGCATTCAGCATCTGTACTTTTAAAAAATCAGGATGATGGCGGTTAGGAAATGGCCGGGCCATACGAATAGAACCCTGCACACCATTTTCATCATTCGTTATTCTGAATTTTTTTTCTGTTGTTGGGATAGTAATAATTTTTTTTGCCTCCGTAGCATTGTTGGGCAAGTCTCCAAAATTTTGATTTAATAAGGAGATAATATCTGCTGGCAATTTTCCGGCTACAAATAAAATCAGTTTGCCCTCTTGATAATGTTTTTTATAAAATGCCAACAGATCCTCCCTGTTCACTGCATCAAAATCTTCTTCCCGGCTGAATTTTCCATACGGATGTTTTTCGCTGTACAAGTAAACATCAATCAACCGGCTGGCTACAAAATCGCTTTTCTTCAAACTCACTTTCAACCGCTGCTTCATATTTTGTTTGTAGATGTCCAGTTCATCCTGTGGCATTACCGAATCGGTAATCAATTCCTTTACTACCGGTAATAATTCTTTTATACTTTTGGATAAACAATGCAGTGTAATAGTAGCAATTTCACTACCACAAGCCCTATTGAGGTAAGAGCCATGGTATTCAAAATGTTCATTAATCTGAAATGCAGATTTTGTTGATGTGCCATTGCGGAGCAAAAAATTAGCAGAAGCTGCTACGAGGTTTTTTTCTTCCTGCCAGTTGCCGGCAAAAAACACCCATTCAAGTGACAACACTTCTTCTGCACCGGCATTCACGGCATACACTTCCACACCATTGTCCAATGTAAATTTATCAGCTGGCTTTAGTTTTAAATTAAAATTAACGGCATCTACTATTTCGGGGGCAATTGTTCTGTTCAGCATTATTATTCTTTCTTGATTGAATGTTAGATTAATTATTGGAGAGATAATGTATCGTACTGCAATTAACAGCACGGAAAATAGCCTGGCTTTCTTCTAAAATATCTTCAGTAGTTACGGCTGCATATTTTCCCAACTCGGTATTCATCAGTGTTGCATCGCCCAATAGTTCATAATAAGCCAAGCTGCCGGCACGGCTCATCACACTCATATCTTCAAAGGCCAGCATACTTTCTGTTTTGTTTTTTACTTTCTGTAGTTCTGTTTCATTCACCAATTCTGCTTTTATTTTTTCCAGTTCTATTTCTACAGCTTTTTCTGCATCCTCCATTTTCACCCCTTTCACTAATTTTCCTTCTATTATAACTAATCCGGCATCAGTGCTGCCAAAGTGATGGCATTCGATATTGCTGAATAATTGTTTTTCTTTTACCAATGATTGATACAATCTTGATGAACCACCGCCACTGAGAATATCAGAAAGCAATTCAATAACATAATATCGCTTGTCTAACCGGCCGGGCATATGCCAGCATTTGTACAATGCATCCAATGGCACATTTGCTTTTACCTCCTGTCGTCTTTCTTCTGTTTGCTCCGGCTCTTGTGGCAGGTTACGTTCATATTTTTCTCCGGCAGGAATATCTCCAAACCATTTTTCTGCCAATGCTTTTACTTTTTCCAATATCACATTTCCTGCCAGCACCATCACTGCATTCACGGGTCGGTAATGTTTAAAGAAAAAATGCTGCACATCTTCCAACTGTGCATTTTCAATATGCGACAATTCTTTACCAATCGTCATCCAGCGATAGGGATGTTTTTTATACGCCAGTTCCCGCAACTTTTGCTGCACATCACCATACGGCTTGTTCAAGTAATGTTCTTTAAATTCTTCCACTACTACTTTCCGTTGTGTCTCTAAACTTTTTTCGCCAAAGGCCAGCGACAGCATTCGGTCGCTTTCTAACCAGAAAGCAGTTTCCAGATTATCGGCTGGTATTTGTATATAGTAATTAGTAAGGTCGTTGGTGGTGTACGCATTATTTTCACCCCCTGCCATTTGCAAGGGCTCATCATAGCTGGGTATATTAACGGAACCGCCAAACATCAGGTGTTCAAATAAATGGGCAAAGCCTGTTTGTTCCGGATTTTCATCCCTTGCACCCACATCATACATAATGTTCATCACAGCCATTGGTGTGCTTAAGTCCTGGTGAACGAGGACACGGAGGCCATTTGCTAATGTAAATTTTTCAAATTGTATCATATATAAATAACAGCTGTTGAAATTAAAAGTTGGCGATTGTAAAAGTATTGAAAATTACGGTGACGGGAGGAAACAGAAATACAGGTTAGCCACAGATTACTCGGATTAACACAGATTAGTTGCTAACGAAGCCTGAGATTAAACATTGTAAGAAAAACACTTGTATTCATCTGTGTTAATCCGAGTAATCTGTGGCAGAAAATAATTATAAGATACTTCTTACTTTAAACTCAATTTCTTTCATTGCATTATCTCTTCGTAAAATGAGTTTTACTTTTTCATTAGGTGCCTGCAGGGCAATTTTATATTGGTTGAGGTTTTGAGAAAAATTTTTATTTACTGCCAGCACTTCATCTCCTTCCTTTACACCTGCCGCTTCTGCCGGAGAGCCTTTGGCTACATCACCTACTATAATTAATCCTTCAATAAAATATAGTTCTATCCCTGAATAGGAATAATCAAACGCTTCGCCGTAGTGTGAGTTGGGTGTCAGGTGAATATCGCTGCGGGCATAATTCAGTATTATATTAAAGCGGCGCAGTATATCATTTCCAATTAGGCCGCCCATGTAGGGATAGGAAGTAACATTATTTACATCATCAAAAATATAAACAGGAACGCTTCTGAAGCGATATGGACCTATTCTCACTTCTTTCATCACCATCAGTTCCATATCTATTTTACCACCCACTCCTTCTCCTTCTTTTACCCAACGTTTCTTTTTTTTATCTAAAAAAGCACTGTCTGCAATAAAATCTTTGGTGAGCAACATACAAACACCGGCTCCCATATCATACAGAAATCTTGAAGTAACCGTTTCTTCGTCCCGCACCCTTAACGTTTGCGCCACTAATTGATTGATGGTGGGTTTTAGCAGATAGCCACCCCTGGGATAACGGATAGTTCCTTTAGTACAAAAAGTAAGTTGCAGGCTGTCGTAATTCAGTTTTACAATGTAGCGATTCAATACCGAATAGCCGATGATGCCGTCAATCCGTTCTCCATACACTGCTGTCAGTATGCCATAATCATTAATATGAAAATTAAGACTGTCCATACTAAGTCCGGGAAAATGCAATTGCTGGTTGTATAAAAAACTTACTTTTCGGATGCCGGCAATGCCTCGTATGGTTCTTTCTGTAGGTGTTGGTTTCAGTTTCAGATAACTTACTGTAGTGGAATCAAGAGAAATGCCGCTGCTGCCGGTGTCTAATATAAAATTGAGAGTGTCAGGAAAATTGCCAATTCTGGCTCGCAGAATTACAATACCACCGGTAAGTTGTGTAAAGGGAATCCTTGTTATATCTCTTGAAGGTGGTTCAATAAACTCCTCCTGTGCAGCAAGTGGGGTTGCTGTTAGTAGTAAAACAAAGAGGGAAAGGCAATAGAAAATCCGGTTCATATAGCAAGTTATAATGTCAATCATCTCCATTCTAAGACAATCATTTTATTCAAAATGATGCAAAACAAGCTGCTGTTTATATAAATTTACTTTAATGT
This sequence comes from Chitinophagaceae bacterium, assembly GCA_031415255.1. Classification (GTDB taxonomy): domain Bacteria; phylum Bacteroidota; class Bacteroidia; order Chitinophagales; family Chitinophagaceae; genus JJ008. The sequence continues at coordinate 6,441 of JANORJ010000375.1, forward strand.
CAGCCGGATTTAAAACCGTTCAACACATAATTTGTTATTCAGCTGTACTTTTGCGACGAAACATATCCCACTAAAGACAAAAAGAACACTAAGCCTGGTGGTTTAATTCTTTTTTGTGGGCTTTATGATAAATAAAAATTTATGCAGCTAAACGAATTATACCAGAAAGCTTCTGCCTTTGGCTTTTTATCATTGGAAGAAGGTGTTTACCTCTATCACCATGCACCGCTGGCCGATCTGATGTTTATTGCCGATGAACTTCGGAAAAAACAAGTGCCACATGGAAAAGTAACCTGGCAGATAGACCGGAATGTAAACACTACCAATGTGTGTATTGCCAATTGTAAGTTTTGTAATTTCTATCGCATACCCGGACATGCCGAAGCCTACATTACCGACATGCCAACCTACCGGAAAAAAATTGAAGAAACATTGAAGTGGGGCGGTGACCAGTTGCTATTACAAGGTGGTCACCATCCGGGATTGGGTTTGTCATATTATGTTGACACCTTTAAACAGATAAAAGCTGAGTTTCCATCTATTAAACTACATACACTCGGACCACCCGAAGTGGCACATATTACCAAACTTGAAAAGTCAACGCACCGAGAAGTATTAATGGCATTGAAAGAAGCCGGTATGGATTCGCTACCCGGTGCTGGTGCAGAAATTTTGACGGACAGAGTTCGTCGTTTAATCAGCAAAGGAAAATGTGGTGCGCAGGAATGGTTGGATGTAATGCAGGAGGCACATAAATTAAATATCACCACCAGTGCCACCATGATGTTTGGTCATGTGGAAACCATTGAAGAACGTTTTGACCATTTAATAAAAATAAGAGAAGTGCAAAGCCGCAAGCCGGATGATGCCAAAGGTTTTCTCGCCTTCATTCCCTGGACATTTCAGGATGTGGATACGTTGCTGGCAAAAATTCGTGGTGTACATAACTTAACTACACCCGAAGAATATATCCGAATGATTGCCCTTAGCCGCATTATGCTGCCGAATGTAAAAAACATACAGGCCAGTTGGCTAACTGTTGGAAAACAAACCGCAGAAATATGTTTACATGCCGGAGCTAATGATTTTGGTTCCATTATGCTGGAAGAAAATGTGGTGAGTGCTGCTGGTGCGCCACACCGGTTTACATATAAATCGATACAAGAAGCCATCCGTGAAGCAGGTTTTGAACCACAGTTAAGAAATCAACAATATGAATGGAGAGAAATACCGGAGATGATTGAGGAGCAGGTGATAGACTACTAGTGAATGGTGAATAGGCAATAGTGAATGGGGTCGTAAAATTTATAGATTTAAAAAAGTAGAACAAAAAGTAATTGAGATGAAAAAAACATTTAGCTGGTTTAGAAAAGTTGCTTTTGCAGAAGGGGTTTCTTTTTTGGTTTTATTATTAGTAGCGATGCCCTTGAAATATTTAGCTAATCTGCCGATGGCGGTAACGGTTGTTGGCGGGCTACATGGTTTGTTGTTTGTTAGCTTTATTGTGTTGGCTTATATGGTGAAGGAAGTGCATAAAAAAGATTTTAAGTGGATGCTGAAAGCAGGTCTTGCTTCTATTATACCGTTTGGCACTTTTTATATGGATAAGGAGTGGAAAAAGGAAGAAGCGGCGGCAGCAGTCTGAAATAACTTGTATAGTTTTTAGCTAATAATCAATTAGTTTTAATACAAGAACATTCGCCAATCGGCGAGTTAGCGGCAATGGCAAATGACGCACTACTATTTTAAACTTAATAGATATGGTCTTTAGAAATTGTATTTCACTCTGCTTATTTTGCCTTGTTTCATTTTCAAGTTCAGCACAAAAAAAAGAACAAAATGAAAAGAAAATAATCATGGCAATTTTTGCTCATCCTGATGATGAGGCTGTATCCAATGTTAGTCCTTTGTTGACAAAATATGCAAGTGAAGGATACACAGTATACCTTGTAATTGCTACGAAGGGGGAATTAGGCGTAGCCAAACATGCAAATATTCCTCCGGGTGATACATTAGCTGTGACAAGGGCAGATGAGGCAGCTTGCACATGTAAGAAATTAAGCATCAAACAGCCAATCTTGCTTGGACTTGGTGACGGTTCTTTAGCAAAAGATTTTACAGGAAAACCGTTGCATCAAAAGTTAGATAGTGTTTTCAAATTGTATAAGCCAGATGTACTTATTACATGGGGACCAGAGGGTGGATATGGACATATGGACCATCGTGTCGTTCATAACGTTGTTACTGAACTCTTTCAATCAGGTGAATATTTAATGCCGCAACAGCTATACTATACAGGTATTCCAACTGAAAATTGGAAACAAACACCCAATTTTAAAACTGGGGTTAAAAGAATGTTTGACTTTTGGAAACCAGTAAAAAAAGAGTACCTGACAATGCGTATTAAATGTAGGAAAGAACATATTGCAGATGCAGAGTTGGCTATGCAGTGTAATAAATCACAATTCACAAAAGAAGAAATGGAAGACATACAACTTTGGATGAACAACACTAATAGAGACACAGTATATTTAAGACCTTTTATACCACTTAAGAAAATATCATACAGCTTATTTTAGTGAAAGAGAAAACCACATGCCGCTAACACTCGGTTTGGCAATATGGCGGGGCGACGAATATATTCTCAACTTTTTGTTCGCTATTCGGCTTCAGTCCCAGCTCGAGGTTTTTCAATTGGGCTTTAGTTCTTATCATCATCTTTGTAACTTTATTTAGCAGCAGTTACGGGCTGACGATTTTCAAATACCGCCACATCGCCTAGCCGTACCGTTGTATGCAATTATATAAAACGAAACGTAAATAAAATGAAAGTGTTCCAAAAAGTAGTGATTGTAATTCTAATCTCATTAATTTTCTCTTGTGAAAAAAATGATGACAATCCAGCAAACCCAAGTTCGAACATCACTTTTTCAAACTCGCCATTTGATTTGCAAGGTGTCAATGCAAAATTTGCAAAAGACATTTCTTATGACAACAAGGCAAGAACTCAATTTGATATTTGGCTACCTAATTCTAATACTCCTACAGGTTTAGTAATATATGTTCACGGAGGTGGTTTTACAAGTGGTGACAAGGATTTTGTGTATTCAGTTCAATCAGGTGGAGCTTGGGACTTCCCATCTGACATTAGATTTTTACTTCAAAATAATATTGCGGTTGCTACTATTCGCTACACATTACTAAACCCGACAGGAGAAACAGAAGGAATTAAAAAACCTATGGGTGATGTAAGAAGGGCATTGCAATACATAAGGAGTAGAGCAAGTGATTTTAATATTGCTAAAGATAAAATTATTTTAGCAGGTAATTCAGCAGGTGCGGGTACATCTCTTTGGATAGCATTTAATAATGATTTTGCTAATGCTACAAGCAGTGACCCAGTTTTAAGAGAATCAAGCAGAGTAAAAGGCGTAGTTGCGAGAGAAACTCAAGCAAGCTACAACATTGAAGACCGTTGGGTAAATGATGTTTTTGTTGATTATGGAGTAACCTGGTCACAAATATTGGCAAATGAAACAGGAAACATTCAAAAAATATATGGAGTTTCCTCAACTGTTCAATACGAGTCGGCTGCCATTGATACTTATAGAGCAGAGGTAGATATGTTGGCTTTAATGTCTGCTGATGACCCTGAAATTTGGATTAATAATACCTTGAGAGATGTTGTGAATCCATATAGCCCTTTTAATTCAGATATACCCTCTCATCACGCCTTTCATGCAAGAGAATTAAAAAAGAAGGCAGACGCATTAGGAGTTAAGAACATCACTTACTATGGTAAAAATTCATTAATATTTTCTCACCCTAGCAACGAAAGTTGGACTCAGTTCTGTAAAAGGAAAATTAACTAATAACTAAGAAAAACGGTTGGTAAATACGAAGGAGTTGCAGGAAATCTTGTTGCATATGCTTGTAAAATATCGTTTCTACATGGCTTTGATGGGTTCGTTTCGTTTACAGCCAAAACCCGACTTATTGAACATTACGAAAAAACATTAGGTACTTATCATTTCGGTGGACACAGAATGATAATACCTACTGCAGCAGCAGAAATATTAGTTAACAAATATTTTAAAAGCTAAAACATGGGACACATAAAAGAACCTAAAGGCGTTGACTTTATTATTAAAAGTGAGCCATTAACAGACAAAGAACAAGCTGCAATAAGTGAGTTCATTAAAAATTATAAAATGAAACACTCAAAGAAGAAAACTACAATTGCAAAAAAATCGACTACTTCTAATACTCGAAAGACGGAGTTTGCATAAAAACTAACGCCAACATAGGATGGGTTTGCTGCTATGCTGGCTTACGAATATATCCTCATCATTTTATCCCTATCAGCAGTTGTTCCATCCGACGGAATTCTATTCAGCATTTGTTGTTATCTTCATCATCAGTTTTTCAATCGGCTGCGGCTCCGGGCTGGACATTATAAAATACCAGCACAGCAGCAAGCCGTCAACGCTGTACTTCTCCCTATTCAACACCACTATTGATAGAAAAATCATCATTAAAAAAACATTATGAAATTTATTCTTACTTCCATTGTATCGCTGGCAATCGGATTGAGTTGCATCGCTCAAAACAATAGCAACAAAACAATTGATGCATTAAAAAATGAGACTGCAACAACTATACAATCGGGTTATGATGCGTATAAAAAAATTGCATTAAGTGTTTGGGAGTATGCAGAAGTGGGGTATAAAGAAAATAAAAGCTCCGCCTTATTGCAGAGCACTTTAAAGGATAATGGTTTTACGGTGGAAGCAGGTATAGCCGGAATGCCTACAGCCTTTGTTGCCACTTATGGCAGCGGCTCACCTGTTATAGCTATTCTGGCAGAGTATGATGCCTTACCGGGCATATCGCAAGATAATTCTCCCACTAAAACTGCTATTGCCAATAAAAGTAGTGGGCATGCCTGCGGTCATCATTTATTTGGCACTGGCTCAGTAGCCGCAGGTATAGCTGTCAAAAAATTATTAGAAGCAGGAAAAATAAAAGGCACCATTAAAGTGTTTGGTTGCCCTGCCGAAGAAGGCGGAAGCGGAAAAGTGTACTTGGTTCGGGAAGGTTTTTTTAATAATGTAGATATAGCACTGCATTGGCATCCAGGCAACCAAAATACGGTTACTTATTCAATTGCATTGGCTAATAAATCTGCCAAATTCAGATTTTATGGTATCGCATCTCATGCAGCCGGCTCTCCGGAGCAAGGACGTTCGGCCTTAGATGCAGTGGAAGCGCTGAATAATATGGCGAACATGATGCGGGAACATATTCCACAGGAAACTCGTATTCATTATGTGATTACTAATGGTGGTAAAGCACCTAATGTAGTACCAGAATTTGCTGAAGTATATTATTATGTAAGACACCCCGAGAAAACAATGGCCGTATCCATTTTTGACAGGATTACAAAAGCTGCGGAAGGTGCAGCCCTTGGTACAGAAACAAAAATGGATTACGAAATAATTGGTGGCACTCACGACCTGCTAATCAATAAAACGTTGGCAACAAATATGCAAACCAATTTAGAGAAAGTTGGTGGAGTTACTTACACTGCAGAAGAAATAAATTTTGCTAAAAAAATACAAGCAAGTTTTTTGACTAAAGCCGAGGCGATAGATGCTGCAGCTACTGTTAAACCATTGCACATTGAAAAAAATCAAGGCTCCACCGATGTGGGAGATGTAAGTTATGTAGTACCAACCGTTGGTGTAGAAACTGCAACATGGGTGCCCGGTACTAGTGCACATAGCTGGCAAGCAGTAGCCTGTGGTGGAACAGACATCGGAATAAAAGGAATGATGGTAGCTGCCAAAACAATGGCGTTTACAGCTATTGATTTGTTTACAAACCCTGCATTAATAAAAAAAGCAAAAGAAGAATTTATACAATCAAAAGGCGATTACCAATACAAGGCATTACTTGGCGACAGAAAGCCAGCATTAAACTATAGGGACTAAAATACTGCCTTGATTTAAAGACTACCTAAAAGCCGAACGTAAAACATTAACTGTGTAAAATAAATAATCTTTTATCTTTCTATCGTTTAGCTGAGCAATAATTGGGTTGATACAAGCCGTTCTGGAATACCTTTCTCTGGGAAGTCACTCACCAAAGCCTCTTACCTATAATAGAAAAGTTATAGTTAGCTTTATAGCAACAGAAAAAACAATGATGAAGAACTGCGTTGCTCTATTGCTTAGTATTGTTTTGCTTACCAATCTAAGCTGCCATCCTTCACAAAAGGCAACGGTCAATCAACAATGGCAATCCCTCTTCAACGGTAAAGACATTAATGACTGGATGGTAAAAATTCACCACCATGATATGAATGTAAATTTTGGAAATACCTTTCGGGTGGAGGATGGTATTATCAAAGTGAGGTACGATCAGTATGGGGATTTTAATGACCAGTTTGCCCATTTGTATTATAAAACACCTTACTCCTGGTATCATTTAAAAATGGAATACCGGTTTGTGGGTGAGCTGCAAAAAGGGGCTCCCTCTTACACATTGCGCAATAGCGGGGTAATGTTTCATTCGCAAGATCCCCGCACTATGCCCAAAGAACAGGACTGGCCCATCTCCATGGAAATACAATTTCTCGGTGGCCTTAGTGATGGTAAGCCCCGGCCAACCCGTAATATGTGTTCACCGGGAACTGAAATTGTTATCAATGGAAAAATTGCAGCTTCACATTGTGTAAACTCTACTTCCAAAACCTATGATGGCGAACAATGGGTTAAAGCAGAATTAATTGTATATGGCAATTCATTGATCAAAGATATTATTGATGGTGATACAGAGTTTCAATATTCCAAACCACAAATTGGTGGTGGTGTGGTAAACCGGTTCGACCCTGCTATTAAACAAGATGGCAAATTACTCAGCAGCGGTTTTATAGCTTTGCAAAGCGAAGGCCAGCCAGTTGATTTTCGAAATATAGAATTGATGAATCTTTCTTACCTTAATAAAAAATAAACGATGAAATTTTTCTCCCTACTCATTTTAGCCGGTCTTTTATTTACTGCCTGCAACAACAATGCTGATCAGCCCGAAGCTGATGGCGATACTACTGACCTTGCTCCGCCGGTTTATAGCTGGCAGGCAAGCCTGAATGATTCAACTGGTAAATTAGAGATGAAAAAAAATGGAGAGGCTGACGTGGACTTCAAAAACAACGATGCTATAATAGCATACATTAACGTACAGTACCCGAAAGTGCAGCTAAAGCTTACTAAAATATCAAATGATACTTGTTACCTTGAAATTCCAGATGCAACTTATCTTACCCAACAAATGGGGTCAACTGGTCCGGCAATATATTTAGCCACTGTTGTTTATAATTTAACAGAGTTTCTCCCAGGTATCCGATATGTAAATCTTGATTTTGAAGAAGGCGACCATGCTACGCCTGGTACTTTTAGTAGGGAAAGTTTTAAAGATGAATAGAAAATATCACGCAGAGGACGCAGAGATCGCAGAGCGAAAATTTATTTTCTATATTCTCTATGTTCCCTGCATCCTCTGCGTGAAAAAGTATTTATTAGTCCCTTACTTAGGATACTTTTCTATTTTATTACTAATTGGTTTTACCGTTTTCATATAAGCATAGATTGCTTTCAGGTCTTCATCTTTTATGCCAGCTAATAAACTAAGCGGCATCACCGTATTTTCTTTTCCCGGATTAAAATTATAACTCTTCTCCTCCCTGTATTGAGTAAACTTATTTAAAAACTGTGCTTCAGTCCAAGCACCAATGCCAGTGGCAGAGTCTGAAGTTATGTTGGGGGATACAACTTTAAAAGTGCCACCATCAAAAGTGTAACCTCCGGCAAACATTCTTTTCATATCAGGACCTTGTGGTGTAAGAGGTGAATGACAGGTGCCGCAATCCGCCATTGTAGTCAGATACTCGCCATATTTTACTTTGTCCGACTCCGACGGACGAACATTTCCATCTATGGAGGCTTGTAATGCTGGTCCGGGATATGCCGTTGCGATTGGCATCATCAGTTTTCTTTCCGGCACTTTGTTTCGTATTGGTTTTAATGTTCTGATATAAGCAATGATACTAAGCAGATCTTCTTTCGCCATACGATTATAATGTGGATATGGCATCAGTGGAAAAAGTGTGTCGCCATTTTTACTAATCCCCTGTGTTATTGCTTTCATAATATCTGCATCTGTCCAGGTGCCGATACCTGTTTCATTATCAGGGGTAATGTTTTTTCCATACAACTGACCCGGCAATCCAAATTTTTCATCAAACAATAAACCACCACCACCTTCTGTACCGGGAGTAGGGGGGCCGGAAAATTTAGTGAAATCTCTTTTACTGTGACAGTCCA